>DASXRO010000165.1:0-2976 GCA_036506555.1 Gaiellaceae bacterium | reverse complement strand
CGTCCTGCGCATCTCTGCCAAGACCGGGGAGGGGGTCGAGGAGGTGCTCGATGCGATCGTCGAGCGAATCCCGCCGCCCGAGGGCGATCCGGAGGCGCCCGCCCGCGCGCTCGTCTTCGACTCGTCCTACGACCAGTACCGGGGCGTCGTCGCCTTCGTCCGGGTCGTCGACGGGCGCTTCCAGACACGGGAAGGGCTGCGCGCGATGGCGGCCGGCACCCGCTTCGAGGCGGAGGAGCTCGGCTTCTTCTCGCCCGACCGCAGCCCGACTCCCACTCTCGAGGCCGGGGAGGTCGGCTATGTCGTCACCGGTCTGAAGGACGTTAGCCGCCTGCGCGTCGGCGACACGCTCACGAGTGCTCGAGGCGCCTCCGAGCCGCTCCCCGGCTACAAGGACGTGAAGCCGACGGTCTTCGCGGGCCTCTATCCGACCGACTCGGACGACTACCCCGAGCTGCGCGACGCGCTCGAGAAGCTCAAGCTCAACGACGCGTCGCTCTTCTACGAGCCCGAGACCTCCCAGGCGCTCGGCTTCGGCTTCCGCTGCGGCTTCCTCGGCCTCCTGCACATGGACATCGTCCGCGAGCGGCTCGAGCGCGAGTTCGACCTCGACCTGCTCGTCACCGCGCCGAACGTTGCGTACCGGGTGATCAGCGCGGACGGTCGCGAGACCGAGGTGCACAGCCCGGCGGACATGCCGCGCGAGTTCGAGCGCGTCGAGGAGCCCTACATCCGTGCGACCACGATCGTCCCCAAGGAGTACGTGGGCACCGTCATGGAGCTCAACAACGACCGGCGCGGCCGCTTCCACCACTTGGAGTACCTGAGCGAGGAGCGGGTGATGCTCTCCTACGACCTCCCGCTCGCGGAGATCGTCTATGACTACTACGACCAGCTGAAGAGCAGGACGAAGGGCTACGCGAGCTTCGACTACGACGTCATCGGCTTCGAGGAGGGCGATCTCGTGCGCGTCGACGTCCTCCTCGCCGGCGAGCCGGTCGACGCGCTCAGCCTCATCGTCCATCGCCAGGGCGCTTACGAGCGCGGGCGCGCGCTGGTCGACCGGCTGCGGGAGGAGATCCCGCGCCAGCTCTTCGACGTCCCCGTGCAGGCCGCGATCGGCTCGCGGGTGATCGCGCGCGAGACGATCAAGGCGAAGCGCAAGGACGTGCTCGCCAAGTGCTACGGCGGCGACGTCACCCGCAAGCGCAAGCTGCTCGAGCGTCAGAAGAAAGGGAAGAAGCGCATGAAGCAGGTCGGCCAGGTGGAGGTACCCCAGGAGGCCTTCCTCGCCGTGCTCAACCTCGAGGGGGACAAGCGATGAGCGGGAGCGGCGCGAGGCACCTCTACGTGCATCTGCCGTTCTGCGCACACCGCTGCGGCTACTGCGACTTCGTCACCCTGGTCGGGCGCCGCGACGGGCATGCCGCCTACGTCGACGCGCTCCTCGCCGAGCTCGAGCTCGAGCGCGAGCTCCTGGCCGAGCAGGTCGAGACCGTTTTTCTCGGCGGCGGCACGCCGACCTTCACGGAGCCGGCGGCGCTGGCCAGGCTCCTGGCGTCTCTGCCTCGCGCGGACGAGGTGACCGTGGAGGCGAACCCGGAGACCGTGACGCCCGATCTGGCCGCGCTGCTTCGCGAAGGTGGCGTCACGCGCGTCTCCCTCGGCGCGCAGAGCTTCCAGCCGCGGCTCCTCGAGGTGCTCGAGCGCCGCGCTCAGCCGGAGGACGTCCGGCGCGCCTTCTACCATCTCCGTGATGCCGGTTTTGACAACATCTCGCTCGACCTCATCTACGGCGTTCCCGGCCAGGGCTCCTCCGACCTCGAACGGGACATCGGCGAAGCGCTGACGCTCGACCCGGAGCACCTCTCCTGCTACGAGCTCGAGGCGAAACCCAGCACGCGGTTCACGCACGCCTGGGGCGACGAGCTGGCGCGCCAGTCCGAGGCGATGGAGGGCTACTTCGAGCTCGTAGTGGAGCGGCTGACCTCCGCCGGGTATCGCTGGTACGAGACGGCGAACTTCTGTCGCGACGGGCGGCAGGCTCGCCACAACCTCGGGTACTGGCTCGGCCGCGACTACCTCGGGCTCGGCATCGGGGCGGTCTCCACCGTCGGCGACGTCCGGTGGCGGAACGCGCCGAAGCTGGGGGCGTATCTCGAGGCGCTCGCGGACGGCCAGCGGCCCCCGCGGGAGGTGGAGGAGCTCGACGAGCCCACGCGCACGCGCGAGCGGCTCATGCTCGGCTTGCGCCTGGACGAAGCCGTTCCGCTCGGCGAGGTCGCCGCGGCGCTCGACGTTCGCGCCCTCGGCCGGCTCGAGAGGCTCGGCCTGGTCGAGCGGCGGGGCGACGGGCTCTCGCTCACCCGCCGAGGGCGGTTCCTGGGTGGGGGCGTGACGGCCGAGCTCTTCGCTGAAATGCCTGCAAAACACTAAAATCGAACCATGGTGGATGCCGGAAGCCCGCAGCTGACGCCGCGCCAGGAGGAGATTCTCGCGCGGGTCGTCGAGGAGTACGTGTCCACGGGGGCGCCCGTGGGCTCGAAGAGGCTCGTCCATCGGACGGGGCTCGACGTCTCCTCGTCGACGGTCCGCTACGAGCTCGCTCAGCTCGAGGAGCTGGGTCTGCTCTCCCACCCCCATACGTCGGCCGGCCGGGTGCCGACCGATCTCGGCTACCGCTTCTTCGTCGACCGCGTGATCGAGGCGCTCGAGCCACGGCCGGCGGACTCCGAGCTTGCGCTCGACCTGTCCGAGCTCCGGAGCGAGGTCGACGCCGCCCTGCAGACGACGACGGAGGCGCTCGCCGACATGACTCACCTGCTGGCGCTCGTGTCCGCGCCGCCGATCGAGACGACCGCCGTCCGGCGCGTCGAGGTGATCCTGCTCCAGCCGCAACTCGTCCTCGTCGTCCTCATCACGGCGACGGGCGGCGTCACGAAGCGGCTCTTCAGCTTCGCCGAGTCGATCGACCCG
>DASXRO010000164.1:0-2381 GCA_036506555.1 Gaiellaceae bacterium | reverse complement strand
CTGCGTGCTTCCCTCCACGTCGGTGAGGACGAAGGTGACGACGCCGTCGAGGAGGCGGGGCTGGCCCTCGGAGGCCTCGCGAGTGCCTATGGGAGCCGGCATTCGGTCCTCCTTCTTGCTCGGGGAGACTCGACGAGGCTCAGGCCGAGAAGAACGTCTGGACGGTCGAAGCCCGTCCTTGAGGGCCGAGAACGCCGGAAAAGCATTCGGACCTGGCCGATCCAGTGTAGCCCTTCGTTCGTTGGATTCGTTATCCGCTCGAGCGGGTTAGGCGGAGACGAAGCTGTGCGTCGGGTAAATCTCGGGCTCTCCCTCAACGCCCAGCTCCCGCAGGATCGGTATCAGCACGTCGCCGAAACGGCGCACCGCATCCTCCGACTCCCACACGTCGACAACGCGAAAGCCGTATTCGCCAGTCGATCGGTGCGCGCGGGTCCGGTGTGTAGGAGCAGAACGTCCCCGTGCGGATCGTCCGTTCGAGGTGGTCGCCGAGCGCCGAACTGTGCTCGCCGATGCGAGCGAGCGCGGAGCGGATCGCCCGCGTGACGCTGACGCGCGCGCGCTCGGACGGGGATCCCATCCGGCGATCTCGGCCGCCGAGACCGATTGCGCTGGCCAGCTCGCGCACGAGGAAATCCCGTTCCTCTTCTGCGCGCGCGGCCCGCTCCGGGTCGCAGACGCCCGCGCCTCGTCGAGCTCGCCTTCCAGCTCGTCCAGCCGGCGGCGGTACTCCGCCTTCGCCTGGGTGTCGAGGGTAGCGCCGGCGTCGCCGAGCGACAAGGACGCGAGTCCGGGCTCGGCCGACCCCGCGACGGACACGACGCCGCGTTCGCCGGCGACGAGATCGAGCGCATGGAACTCGCGGCCGGGCTCGCCGAGCACGCGCGCCAGGTAGCGAAGGCCCTTGGAATCCTTGAGCCGGAACGTGTCCCGCTCGTACGCGACCGACCAGAACTCGCCGTCGCGGCGAAAGACGGCCGGAGTGGCCGCGGACACGCGAGCCTCCCGGACGGTGTCTCCGCCTCTCTTGCCCAGCGCCGCCGCTCGTTTGAGGAGGGCGGTCATGCCCAGCTGATGGGCCGTCTCGACGGCTCGCGCGAGCAGCTCTACCGCTCGCTCACCGTCGCCGGGGCCGTCGCGGTGGAGCAGCATCTCCGCCCAGTCGCACGTCGTCCACGCCGACCACGGCCTGGCGCCCATCTTCGTGTTCATCCTCAGCGCGTCCTCGAAGTGGCGCTCGGCATCGTCCCAGCGGGTCATCGTCGTCGCGGCGACACCGAGGGGGCGCGAGACCGACCCCGTGGCGATGTAGTCCGCGGTGCAGGCGTTGCGCGCGGCGAAGGGGAGCAGCAGCTCGTACAGAATGTTCGCGCGCTCGCGATCGTGGAGACGGTGGGCGACGTCGCCGAGGAAGCTGAGGCTGAAGAGCCACTCGTTCGTCATCGGCAGTGCGGCGAAGCGGTCATCCGCGAGCTCGTCAAAGAGGACACCCGCCTCCGCCTCACGCGCGCTCTCGGTGAGGAGATAGGCGAGCATGCAGCGGAACATCGGGCGCGCGGGGTACTCGGTGATCGAGCTCCTGAGGACGTCTTCGACCTCGCCGAGGCTGCCGCTGTGGAGGTGCAGCGTGAAGAGCTGGACGCGGTAGGAGAGCACGGCGTCGCTCGCCTGCGCGCGCACTCCAAGCGTGACCGCCTGCGCGATCAGCTCCTTCGCTTCCTCGAACCGACCCTCGAAGAGGGCGAACGTCGCTCGCGTCACCACCGTTAGCCACTGCTGGGCCGGCTGCCCGCCCTTCAGGCCGGTCTGCGATCGACCCCGAGCCGGCGCAGCGCGCGACGGGCCGCCTTCTCGTACTCGACGAAGGCAGCCGCCCGCTCAACCGAAAGCAGCTCGTACTTTCCGGCCACGGTGTCCTCGTCCGTCATTATCTCGGCGACGTCGCGGGCGTCGGTCTCCATGTCGAACGCGCGGCACTGCTCGATCGTTTGCTCGACCCGTCGCTGGATGGCCAGGTCATCCATCGGCTTCTCCTTCCGGTCGGACGCGGCGCCTATCCTCTACCGCCTCGCCTCCCCTGTCCAGGGGGCAACTGGATCTCCGCGCGACGCCGGGGAATCACCACGCTCGGACCCAGCCGCCGCCCTGCCTGCGGTTTAGACAGCCCTCCACCGATGCGGGCTAGAGACCCCTTTCGCCACGCGGAAAGCGGACGGCGGGGCGAAACCGCGGGCGGGGTCGCTCTTGTGGACCATCTCCCCGGATTAGTTCCGAGGCCTCCCGCGTTTTGAGCTGTATACCCCGACGTTCGACTTCGTTGAAAGGAGGGGCTATGCCACTTTCGAGACGCACAGCCTTGATCGGCGTCGTGCTGGCCGTCA
>DASXRO010000163.1:0-29259 GCA_036506555.1 Gaiellaceae bacterium | reverse complement strand
AACCACAAAAGGGGGGAGGCGCAAGTCCCCCGATCGAGGGACATTTAGAATCGCGCCGATGCCCAGGCGACCGCTCGTCGCGCTTCCGCTTGCCGTCGTAGCGGCGCTGGCGTGGACCGCCGCGGCGCTCGCCGCGCCCGGAGGGATTGGGCCTCCGACACCCGAGACCGACAGCGGCCGCGCGATCAGCCAGATCTACTGGGTGGTCTTCTCCGTCTGCGCGGTCGTTTTCGTCCTCGTCGAGGCATCGCTCGTTCTCTTCGTCATCCGCTTCCGGCGCCGGCGGGACGTGCCCGAGGAAGCAGAGGGTCCACAGATCCACGGCAACACGCGTCTCGAAATCATCTGGACGATCATCCCGGCGCTCATCCTCGTGGCCATCGCGCTCTTCACCTTCGCGCGCATCCCCGCGGTGCGGGCCAACACGAGCGCGACCGAGGCGCTGCACGTGCGCGTGGAGGCGCACCAGTTCTACTGGCAGTACGTCTATCCGAACGGGGCCGTCTCCTTCGACGAGCTCCGCCTTCCGGTCGGCCGGACCGTCGCCCTCGCGATCACGACCAAGGACGTCAACCACAGCTGGTGGGTGCCCCCGCTCACGGGGAAGATGGACGCCATCGCCGGCCGCACCAACGTGCTCCATTTTAAGCCGGCCCGAACGGGGACGTGGGAGGGCCAGTGCGCGGAGCTCTGCGGTGTCCAGCACGCAGTCATGTACACGCGCGTCGTGGTCATGGACTCGGCTGCCTACGACTCCTGGGTCCAGGAGCAGGCGGCGCTCCCCGACAAGGAGCTCGGCCGTGAGGAGTGGGGAGCCGTCTGCGCCAAGTGCCACGGGCTTCAGGGCGAGGGCCTCGTCGGGCCCGCTATCGCCGGTAACGGGACGCTGACGGCCCGACAAGCCCTCATCCGCCTTCTGAGCCGCGGCCAGAACACGCCGCAGTTCCCGGGCTACATGCCGCCCGTGGGCCTGGGTTGGACCGGGAAGCAGTACGACGCTCTCATCGCGTACCTGAAGGCGACCCCGAAGCTCTCGGGCCAGCAAGGAGCCGCGAGTGGCGGTTAGGACCGAGACGCTCGCGCCGACCTGGAAGGAAGGCCGCGTCATCAGCTGGGTGACGACGGTCGACCACAAGCGGATCGGCGTCCTCTACCTCGTGACCGCCTTCGGCTTCTTCCTCGCCGCAGGCCTGATGGCGATGCTCATGCGGCTTCAGCTCTCTCAGGCCGACAACCACATCCTCACGCGGGACACGTACAACGAGCTCCTCACGATCCACGGGACGTTGATGATCTTCCTCTTCGTCGTCCCGATCCTCGCCGGCTTCGGCAACTACCTCGTGCCGCTCATGATCGGGGCACGGGATGTGGCGTTCCCGCGGCTGAACGCCGCGTCCTATTGGCTCTTCCTCCTCGGCGGGCTCGTGCTCCTGTTCAGCTTTCTCGCCTCCGGGGGCGCGGCCAAGGCCGGCTGGACGTCGTACGTGCCGCTCTCGAGCGAGTCGTACAGCCCCGGCCACGGCCAGGACCTCTGGATCCTCGGCATCCACCTGACCTCGCTCGCCTCGCTCGCCGGCGCGATCAACTTCATCGTCACGATCCACAACATGCGCTCGCCGGGGATGACCTGGATGCGCATCCCGCTCTTCATCTGGGCGATCGAGGCCTACGCGGCCCTGCTCGTGCTCGCTCTGCCGGCGATCTCGGCCGCTGCGACGCTGCTGCTGCTCGACCGCCAGGCCGGCACGACCTTCTTCGCGCCTGACAACGGCGGCTCGCTCCTCTGGCAGCACATGTTCTGGTTCTTCGGCCACCCCGAGGTCTACATCATGGTGCTGCCCGCGATGGGGATCATCTCGGAGGTCATTCCCGTCTTCTCGCGCAAGCCGATCTTCGGGTACAAGGCGGTCGCGTTCTCGACGATCGGAATCGCCTTCGCGAGCATGCTCGTCTGGGCGCACCACATGTTCACGGTCGGTCTCCCGACCTGGCTCCAGGGCTGGTTCCTCGTCACATCGTTCTCGGTCGCCATTCCGACGGCGGTCAAGATCTTCAACTGGCTCGCGACCCTCTGGCGAGGCCAGTTGTGGTTCCGCGCGCCGCTTCTCTTCGCGCTCGGGTTCATCGCACTCTTCACCATGGGCGGGCTGTCGGGCATCGTCCTCGCCGTCTTCCCGGTCGACTATCAGGCACAGGACAGCTACTACGTCGTCGCGCACCTTCACTACGTCCTGTTCGGCGGGAGCGTGTTCGGGATCTTCGCGGGCCTCTACTACTGGTTCCCGAAGATCACCGGCCGGATGTACAACGAACGGCTCGCCCAGGTGCACTTCTGGCTCCTGTTCGTCGGCTTCAACGCCACGTTCCTCCCGCAGCACATGCTCGGGCTCATGGGCATGCCGCGCCGCATCTACACGTACGAGCGGCACGGGCTCTTCGAGTGGTACAACCTCATCTCCTCGATCGGCTCGTTCATCATGGGCGTCGCCATCCTCATCTTCCTCGTCAATGCAGTGCGAAGCTGGCGGTCCGGCCCACGGGTGGGCAGCGACCCGTGGACTGCGGACACGCTCGAGTGGTATGCCACATCGCCGCCTCCGCCGCACAACTTCGACAAGGTTCCGTACGTCTCGAGCGCACGACCGCTTCGCGACCTGCGGTTGCGCCTGAGGGAGCAGCGCCGGTGAGACCAGGGCCCTGGTACCGCCTGGCGTCAGTCGCGGCGACCGCGGGCGTGGCGCTCGTGGTCACCACCGGTGAGTGGGCGCTCGCTCACGACGTCACGGCTCACGTGACCCTCGCGCTCCTGGCCGGCGTCGTCCTCATGGCCAGGCTCGCGCATCCTGAGCGGCCCGGCTTGCTCGTCACGGCCGCGGGTGCGTTCCTGCTCTTCTCGGCGGCGGGATTGGCGGCGCTCGCCGGGACGCCGGCCGGCCTCCACCTCGCCCTCGGCGCGCTTGCGCTCGCCACCGCAGCGGTGTCCAGCGCGGCGGCCCTGCGGGGCGGGGTGCCCGCACGTCGCGGCTCCTGGCGCGACTACCTCACGCTGACGAAGCCGCGCATCATGGTCTTGCTCCTGCTGACTGCGGCCGGGGGGATGTTCGTCGGCGCGGGCGGAGCGCCCGCGGCAGGCCTTCTCGCAGCCACCCTCGGCGGTCTCGCGCTCGCCTGCGGCGGAGCGAGCGCGCTCAACCACGTCCTCGACCGCGACATCGACGCGCACATGCGCCGTACCGATCGCCGCCCGGTCGCGACGGGAAGGGTCTCGCCGGAGCGCGCGCTCGAGTTCGGGGTGGCGCTGTCTGCGCTTTCCTTCGTCGTGCTGGCGAACTTCGTCAATGTGCTCGCCGCGCTGCTCGCAGTCGCCGGGAACCTCTTCTACGTCGTCGTCTACACGCGCTACCTCAAGCGCTCGACGCCGCAGAACATCGTCATCGGAGGCGCCGCCGGCGCCGTGCCGCCGCTCGTGGGCTGGGCTGCGGCGACCGGGAACCTGACCCTCCCCGCGCTCTTCCTCTTCCTGATCGTCTTCTACTGGACACCGCCGCACTTCTGGGCACTGGCGCTCCTCATCCGGCGCGACTACGAGGCCGCGCGGATCCCGATGCTGCCCGTCGTGAAGGGGGAGTCGGAGACCGCGCGCTCAATCGTCCGCTACACGCTTCTTCTTGTTGCGATCTCGCTCCTGCCGGTGGTCTGGCGCACGGTCGGATGGCTCTACCTCGGCGCCGCCGTCGTCCTCGGCGCGCTGTTCCTGGCGCTCGCGCTCGCGCTGCGCCGCGAGACGACTCCCGCACGCGCGCGGCGGCTCTTTACCTTCTCGCTCGCATACCTCGCGCTGCTCTTCGTCGCCATGGCCCTCGACCCGCTCCTCCTCTGATGGATCCCGAGACCGCTCGCAAGAACGTCCGCCTCGGGCTCGCGCTCTTCGGGCTCGCGCTCCTGCTCTTCGCCGGGTCGATCCTCATCGCAGAGATCTACAACGTCGTCTCCAGCTAGGGACGAGCTGAACGCCTTTCTCGCCGTGCCCGACGAGGCCGGCGAAGGCGTACGGCTCGGCGTCAAGGACCTCTTCGACACGGCCGGACTGGTCACGACCTACGGCTCGGCGATCTTCCGCGACCACATGCCGGTTCGCACGGCTCCTGCAGTCGCGCAGCTCGAGGCGGCCGGCTACGCGATCGTCGGCAAGACGAACCTGCACGAGTTTGCCTACGGGATCACGTCGGAGAACCCCCACTACGGGAACGTGGTCAACCCGCTCGACCGCGGACGGATCCCCGGCGGCTCGAGCGGCGGCTCGGCGGCGGCGCTGGCAGCGGGGCTCTGCGACGCGGCGCTGGGGACAGACAGCGCCGGCTCGATTCGCATCCCTTCCGCCTGCTGCGGCACCGTCGGCCTCAAGCCGACACACGGGCTCGTGCCGATGGAGGGCTGCTTTCCCCTCGCACCGAGCTACGACACGGGCGGCCCGATGGCGCGCGACGTGGCGGGCTGCGTCGAGATGATGGGAGCGCTCGTGCCCGGCTTTGCGTCCGCGCAGGTCGAGCTCGAAGGCCTCACCGTCGGCGTTGCCTGGCTCGACCGCGCCGATCCGCTGGTGCGTGAGCGGGTCGAGGCGGTCGCCGCTCTCTTCCCCATGCGGCGGACTCTCGACCTCCCGCTGCTCCAGGAGGAGACCTACCCCGCCTTCATGCGCGAGGCGGCGGACGTCCATCGTGATCTCTTCGCCGAGCACGCCGACCTCTACGGCGACAACGTGCGCATCAAGATCGAGCGCTGCCTCGCGGTCACCGACGACCAGCACGAGCAGGCTCTGGAAGCGCGCAGGCGTTACGTCGACGACTTCGTCGAAGCCTCCGACGGAGTCGACCTCGTTCTGGCGCCCACGCTGGAATGCGTCGCCCCGCCCGCCGGCATCGGCGATCTCGCGTTGCGGGAGCGGCTGATCCGGCTGACGTATCCGTTCAACGCGGTCGGCTGGCCCGCCCTCGCCCTCCCCTGCGGCAGCGCCGAGCACGGGCTCCCGGCCTCGGTCACGCTGGCCGCTCCCTGGAACCGAGACGACTACGTTCTGGCGGCCGGCGCTGCGCTCGAGGCGGTGCTGTCTGCGAGCACGTAGGTCTCGGGCGCCTGGACGCGCGCGGCGGGGAGCGACTCGTCGCCCGCGAGCACGCGGGCCAGGATGTCGCGCTTCTGCTCGCCCCCGACGATGAAGGCCACCACGGGGCCGGCGCTCAGCAGCGGAAGCGAGAGGGAATAGCGCGGCACGTACGGCTCCCAGCCGGGCTCGGGCACGTAGACGATCGGCTCCGTTGCCTCGAGCTCGGGCTTGCCCGGGAAGAGCGACGCCGTGTGCCCGTCCGGCCCGATGCCCAGGAGGATGAGGTCGAAGCGGTCCGGCAGCGGGACGTCAGTCGAGCGCAGCGGGTGAATCTGACCCTCCGGCACGGGCACCTTCGAGAGAAGGGTCTCGCGCGCGAGGCGCTCGTTCGAGCGCTCGTCATCCGGAGGAACGTCGCGCTCGTCGCTCCACCAGACGTGCCAGTGCGGCCAGTCCAGGTCCATCTCGGCGAGCCGTTGGTACACAGAGCCGACGGTCGACCCGCCCGTCAGCGCGATGCGAAAGTCGCCGCGTCCACCCCGCGCGGCGATCCACCCGGCCGCGTGCTCGGCTAGATCAGGGCCGGGGAGAAGCTGCGTATCGACTCCTCGTAGGCGAAATCGCGGCCGAAGATCTCTAGCTGCGCAGAGAGAAGATCGCTGGCGGAGAGCCGCTCGAAGCGCGCGGGCACGGCCTGGTGCCCGTCCACCTCGACCAGCTCGATCTCTCCCGCCGGCTGGTGGTCGAGCTCGACCTTCCTGTTGAGCCGAGTGGAGAGCCAGCGCCAGAGGAGAAGAGCCTCGACCCGGGGACCCGCCACCCTCATAGTGTTTGCCTCGGCGATCTCCGGCCAGAGGTCGGCGACCGCTTGCCGCCACGCCTCCGTCCGCGCCCAGGCAATGTCGGACACGACCGCGCGGTCGAAGAGCTCGGCCAGCCGCTCATAGCCCGACTCCACGTCAGGCCACTCGGACGAGTCGACGACGAGCCGGTCCGTCACGTCGACCAGCTCCTCGAGCTCGGGCGAGCCGAACGGACACTCGCCGCGCCAGCGAAGGAAGACGGGGAGGTCGGGGACGAGGAGAGGCTCGACCACGGTCGCCGGAGCCGAGGCGCGGCCGCCGCAGAGCCGGATGGCGATCACCTCCGAGCAGATCTCCCGCTCCTCGCCTCCCCGCAGGAAGCAGCGCAGGTCGACCTCCGCATCGAGCTCGTCACGCTGCTCGTCTTGCCTCGGAAAGAGCAGGATCGTCCGGGACGGGTGGCGTTCGGCCAGGCCCGCAAGGGTCTCCGTTGCGGCCTCGACCCAGCGTTCCGGAACCCATGCCAGGTGAGTCATGACGCTGGTTCGGAGCTTTGGATACGCACCGGGCTCGGCGGAGGCATCCCGTAGCTGCGCCAGCTCGCCCTCGATATCGCGGATGGTGACGTTCTCGATCATCGCTAGTGCCGCCTCCAGGAGCGGCCGTCGCGACTGAGCAGCTCCTCGGCTGCCGCTGGTCCCCACGTGCCCGCGGCGTAGTTCGGGAAACTGGGGCGGTCCCGCTTCCACGGCGCCACCATCGCGTCGACGAGCGCCCACTGCTCCTCCACCTCGTCCGCGCGCGTGAAAAGCGTGGCGTCGCCGAGCATGCAGTCGAGGATGAGCCGCTCGTAGGCCTCGGGCAGTCCGGTTCGAAAGGTGCCGCCGTAGAGGAAGTCCATGTGCACGGTGCGGATGGTCATGCCCTGTCCGGGAACCTTGGCGCCGACCGCGAGCGAGACGCCCTCGTCCGGCTGGACGTGAACCAGGAGGACGTTGGGGCGCAGCCCATCCTCCGAGTCGAGCTCGAAGGGCGGGTGCGGTGCGCGCTTGAACTGGATGGCGATCGTGGTCTCTCGCCGCGGCAGGCGCTTGCCCGTGCGGATGTAGAAGGGCGTGTCGGCCCAGCGCCAGTTGTCCACGAAGAGTTTGGCCGCGACGTAGGTCTCGGTCAGCGAGTCGGAGGCGACGCCGTCCTCCTCCCGGTAGCCGGGCACCTCCTCGCCCTCGATGTAGCCCGGCCCGTACTGCCCCCGGACGACGTGCTTCGGCCCGGGGGTGTGCATCGCCTTCAGCACCTTGACCTTCTCGTTGCGCACCGAGTCCGCCGAGAAATCGATCGGCGGCTCCATCGCCGTCAGGGCGACGAGCTGAAGCAAGTGGTTCTGGACGATGTCGCGGATCGCGCCGGCCTGCTCGTAGAAGGCAGCGCGGCCTTCGATTCCCAGCGACTCGGCCACCGTGATCTGGACGTGGTCGACGAACTGGCGATTCCAGATCGGCTCGAAGATCCCGTTCGCGAAGCGCAGGACCAGCATGTTCTGGACCGTCTCCTTGCCCAGATAGTGGTCGATGCGGAAGATCTCGCTCTCGTCGAAGTAGGTGCGCACGACCTCGTTCAGGTAGCGCGCGCTCTCGAGGTCGTGACCGAACGGCTTCTCGATGATGAGCCGCGTCCAGCCACCCGTGGTCCGTACATGACCCATGGCGACGACGATCGCCTCGATCGCCGAGGGCGGCACGGCCAGGTAGTAGAGGCGGTTGCCCCCGGTGCCACGCTCCTTGTCGAGCGCGTTCAGGCAGCTGACGACGTGCTCCTCGCCGCCCTCGTCGGCGAAGTCCGTCGCGACGTAGCGAATTCCCTCCGCGAGCTCGTCCCAGATCTCCTGCCGGAACTCGTCTCGGCCGTGGTCGACGACGGCTTGCCGCATCTTCTCGCGGAACTCATCGTCGGTCATGGGCGTGCGGGCAACGCCAACCACCCCGAAATTCGCCGGCAGGAGGTTGCGGACAGCGAGCGAGTAGAGGGCGGGAAGGAGCTTGCGCTGCGTCAGGTCGCCCGAGGCGCCGAAGATCGTGAGCGCGCACGGCTCGGGCGTGCGCCGCTTGCGCAGCCCCTTGAGGAGCGGGTTCTCGGCGACGGGCGGCGCGACCTCGGTCATGGGTGATCCTCCCGGGGACAGTACCGAGCTTCTGGCGCGTGAAAAGCAATACGCATCCGCGTCGAGTTCCACGCAACGCACGCGTGATCCTGAACGCGGACATGTACGGGGGCGACCGAGGACGCAGCGTGGCGCCGCTTTGCAGCCGCCCAGAAGCCGGTCGATGTCGCCGGGGGGGTCACTCAGCCTTGACCGCGTGTCCGCCGAACTGCTTGCGCAGCGCGGCGTTGATCTTGGCCCCGAAGGACTCGTCCTGGCGGGAGGCGAAGCGGGCGAAGAGCGATGCCGCGATCACCGGGGCCGGAACGCTCTCGTTGATCGCCTCGAAGACTGTCCAGCGCCCTTCGCCCGAATCCTCGACGTAGCCGGCGATCTTCTCGAGGTCGTTCCCCTCCTCTTCGAAGGCCGCGTAGAGGAGCTCGAGGAGCCAGCTGCGGACGACCGAGCCATAGCGCCAGATGCCCGCGATCTTGTGTAGGTCGAGCTCGAACTCGGACGCGTTCATGATCTCGAAGCCCTCCCCGTATGCCTGCATGAGGCCGTACTCGATCCCGTTGTGGACCATCTTCACGAAGTGGCCCGCTCCGGAGGGGCCGACATGCGCGTAGCCGTCCTCGGGGGCGAGGGACTTGATCGCCGGCTCCACCATCTCGAAGGCCTTCTCCTCGCCGCCGACCATGATGCAGTAGCCGTTCTCGAGGCCCCAGATGCCGCCGGAGACGCCCGCGTCGAGGAAGTACACGCCCTTCGCCTGAGCCTCCGCGGCCCGCCGTTGGGAATCTCGGAAGTTGGAGTTGCCGCCGTCGACGATCGTGTCTCCATCCTCCAGCAGCGGGAGGAGCGTCTGGAAGGCGTGCTCGGTCGGATCCCCGGCGGGGATCATGAGCCAGACCACGCGCGGCTGCTCGAGCTGGGTTGCCAGCTCGACGAGCGAGTCGGCTGTGCGCCCCGGCGCCGTGCGCGCGTACGTCTCCACCTCATGACCGTCGCGGCGGAGGCGCTCGGTCATGTTCCCGCCCATGCGTCCGAGTCCGATCATTCCGAGCTTCATGTCACACGTCCTCCAGTCTGATGCGAACGATGGGGCGGCCGCGCTGCTCGAGGGC
The DNA here is from genome assembly GCA_036506555.1 of Gaiellaceae bacterium. GTDB lineage: Bacteria > Actinomycetota > Thermoleophilia > Gaiellales > Gaiellaceae > JAIBJP01. Next base: position 20,085 of record DASXRO010000163.1, on the reverse strand, counting down.
GGCGTAGTCGCCGGCCGCCTGGGCGCGGATGAGCTTGGCGAAGCCGAAGTCGCGACCGGGGATGTCGAGCTCCTCGCCCGGGTCGTCGACGACCTGGATGAAGCGCCCGGTGGGCGGCCCGCCCTTGTGCAGCTGGCCCGTGGAGTGCAGGTAGCGCGGCCCAAGGCCGTGCGTGACGACGCAGCCTGTCTTGCGGGCGCGCGCGATCAGCGGTCCCAGCTCGGCCTCGCGCGCGGGGTCGATGAACGCCTGGATGCAGACGTAGTCCGGGGGCTTCGCTCCCGCGAGGAGCTCCTCGACCAAACCGGACATGTCCGGGGTCTGACCCCGGTCATGGCCGGAAAGGACCTCGGTCGTGCGGTCCTTCGCCTCCTGCACGTTCGGCTGGTCGAATGGGTTGATGCCGATGATCGAGCCGGCGACCGCGGTGCCGAACTCCCAGCGGTAGAACTCCTGCCCGAGCTCGTAGGGATCGGAGACGCGAACCTCCTCGCTCTGGCGGTCCGGGCCTTCCGATGTCTCGCCCGGGGCCGGAACCAGCCCTTTGCCCTGCTTGCCGGTCGATTCGGCGATCAGCTGCTCCACCCACAGTCCGAATCCGCCGGGATTCGGATTGATCAACACTTTGTCGCGCCCGTCGCGCCAGCCCTCGCCGAGTCGCTCGCCGAGCTCGAGGCCCGGATTGCCCTCGTCGAGGCGACAGGCCTCGACCATCTCCTCGACGCGGAGGAGGAAGCGCTCGAGGTCGACGCCCAGAAGAGCCGCCGGCACGAGCCCGAAGGCGGAGAGAGCCGAGTAGCGCCCTCCGATCGTCGGTTCACCGGCGAAGACGGCGCGGAAGCCGCGCTCCCGCGCAAGCGCCTCGAGCTCGGAGCCAGGGTCGGTGACAGCCGCGAACGCGTCTCCTCGTCCCCCCGTCCTCTTCCAGAAGAACTCGAGGTGGGAACGTGTCTCGAGCGTTGTGCCCGACTTGGAGGACACGACGAAGAGCGTCCGTTCGAGATCGAGCTCCTTGGCCAGCCGGCGGATTGCCGCCGGATGGGTCGTATCGAGGACGTGCAGCGTCTCGCCCGCAAAGTTCCGGCGCAGCACCTCCGGCGCCAGGCTCGATCCGCCCATCCCGAGCAGGACGAAGGAGTCGAACTCCCGAGCGCCGGCGGCGAAGTCCTCCAGCTCGCCGATCCGTTCTTGCATCCGCAGCGGCTCGTCGAGCCAGCCCAGCCACTTGGCCTCGTCGCGCCCCGTCCAGAGCGTCGGATCACGCGCCCAGAGGCGCTCGACCAGCTGGGCAGTATCGACCGAAGCCATGGCCGCGGAGCTTACGCGGCTGCGAGCTCGCCCGACTTCGCGCGGATGCCCTCCAGGAGCTCCGCGAAGGAGTCGGCGAACTTCTGGACGCCCTCCCGCTCGAGCGTTTCGGTGACGTCGGCGTAGTCGACGCCCGCGTCGCGCAACTGCTCGAATACGCGCCTGGCCTCGTCGATGCCCTGCTCGAGCGTGGGCGCGACCTTGCCGTGGTCTTGGAAGGCCTCGATCGTCTCCTCGGGCATCGTGTTGACCGTCATCGGGCCGATGAGCTCCTCGACGTAGAGGACATCGCGGTAGGCGGGGTTCTTCGTCGAGGTCGAAGCCCACAGACAGCGCTGCGGAGTCGCCCCCTTGGACGCAAGCGCCTCCCACCGCACTCCGGCGAAGATCTCCTTGTAGCGCTGGTAGGCGAGCTTCGCGTTCGCGACGGCGAGCTTCCCCTTCAGCTCGTCGTGTCCTCCGATCTCGTCGAGCCGGCGGTCGGCTTCGGTGTCCACGCGCGACACGAAGAAGCTCGCCACTGAAGCCACACGGGTCGGGTCTCCGCCGCCCTCGACAAGCCGCTCGAGGCCGCGGATGTACGCCTCGGCGACCTCGGCGTAGCGCTCGAGCGAGAAGATCAGCGTCACGTTGATCGAGCGCCCACGCGCGATCATCTCCTCGATGGCCGGAAGTCCCGGTTCGGTCGCGGGGATCTTCACGAAGAGGTTCGGGCGGTCGATCCACTCGTGGAGACGCTGGGCCTCCTCGATCGTCGCCGTCGTGTCGTAGGCGAAGTTCGGGTCGACCTCGATCGACACGTAACCGTCCCTGCCGCCGCCCTCGTGCCAGACAGGACGCAGCAGGTCGAGCGCGTCGCCGACGTCCTTGGTGGCGAGCCGGAGGAACACTTCCTTGGGATCGCGTTCGTCCTCGAGGACTTCCCGCAGCTGCTCGTCATACGCGTCCCCGGCGGCGATCGCCTTCTGGAAGATGGTCGGATTCGACGTCACTCCGACGACGGCGTCGTCCCGCATCCTGCGCGCGAGCTCGCCCTTTCGGAGCATGTCGCGAGAGAGGAAGTCGATCCAGACGCTCTGGCCGTAGTCAGCGAGCTTGTGCAGCCGCGAATCACCCATGTCGCGTTCCTTCCGTTGCTTTCCCTATGCCCAAATCTAGGGTAGCTGTGAACCTCCTGGAGGCGGGTAGGATGGCCCCATGACCGAGCATGAGCGCTGGCACGAGCTTGCTCAGCAGCTCCGCGTCGATTCCGTGCGCGCGGCGGCGGTGACGAAGTCGGGTCATCCGACATCGTCGATGTCTGCGGCCGACCTGATGGCCGTCCTGCTGGCCAAGTACCTGCGCTACGACTTCGGCGCGCCCGAGAACCCCGCGAACGACCATCTGATCTTCTCGAAGGGCCACGCGTCGCCGCTCCTGTATTCGCTGTTTCGGGCGGCCGGCGCGATCACCGAGGAGGAATTGCTCACCTTCCGGAAGATGGGGAGCCGCCTCGAAGGTCATCCGACTCCCGTTCTGCCCTGGGTCGACGTGGCCACGGGCTCGCTCGGCCAGGGACTTCCCATCTCGGTCGGCGTCGCCATCGCCGGCAAGAAGCTCGACCGCATCCCGTACCGCATCTGGTGCCTCTGCGGCGACAGCGAGATGGCGGAGGGCTCGATGTGGGAAGCGTTCGAGCACGCGGCGTTCATGGGCCTCGACAACCTGACGGCGATCATCGACGTGAACCGTCTCGGCCAGCGCGGTGAGACGATGCACGGCTGGGATCTCGACTCCTACGCAAATCGCGCCGCGGCGTTCGGCTGGCACGCGATCGAGATCGACGGGCACGACGTCGCCGCGATCGACCGCGCGTACGAGGAAGCGATCGGGACGACCGGACAGCCGACCGTGATCGTCGCCCGCACGATCAAGGGCAAGGGCGTCCGCGAGGTGGAGGACAAGCCCGGCTGGCACGGGAAGGCGCTCGACGACCCGGACCGCGCGATCGAGGAGCTCGGCGGAATTCGCAGCATCACGGTGGACGTCGCGAAGCCCGACGCCGCCGAGCCGCACCATTTCGACACCGCGCCCCTCGAGCTGCCCCGCTACGAGATCGGCGACGAGGTTGCCACGCGGAAGGCCTACGGGGAAGCGCTCGTCGCCGTCGGGAAGGCCGACGGGCTCGTCGTCGCGCTCGACGGCGAGGTCTCGAACTCGACCTTCGCGGAAATCTTCGCCGAGGCCGAGCCTGAGCGGTATTTCGAGATGTACATCGCCGAGCAGCAAATGGTTGCAGCCGCCGTCGGGATTCAGGTCCGCGGCTGGAAGCCGTTCGCCTCCACGTTCGCCGCTTTTTGGACGCGCGCGTACGACTTCATCCGCATGGCTGCGATCTCGAGGGCGGACCTCCGCCTGTGCGGCTCGCACGCAGGAGTCTCGATCGGGGAGGACGGCCCCTCCCAGATGGCGCTCGAGGACCTGGCCGCCTTCCGGGCGGTGCACGGGAGCACGGTTCTGTACCCGAGCGAGGGAAACTCGACGGCGAAACTCGTCGCCGAGATGGCAGACAGGGAGGGAATCGTCTTCCTGCGCACCACGCGGGCCAACACCCCCGTGCTCTACAGCCCGGACGACGACTTTCCGATCGGCGGCAGCAAGGTCGTCCGCGATGGCGACGACGTCACGATCGTCGGCGCCGGCATCACGCTGCACGAGGCCCGCAAGGCTGCGGATGCGCTCGCCGACGACGACATCTCGGCCCGGGTCATCGACCTCTACTCGGTCAAGCCCATCGACGCGGACACGCTGCGCGCGGCGGCCGAGGCGACAGGGGCGATCGTGACGGTCGAGGACCACTGGCCCGAGGGCGGGCTCGGGGAAGCTGTGCTGGCAGTGTTCGCCGACGACGAACAGCGGCCGCCCATCGTTCGCCTGGCCATCGACGGCATGCCGGGCTCCGGGAAGCCCGCCGAGCTCCTCGCCGCCGCAGGAATCGACGCCGGGCACATCGCAGACGCCGCGCGCAAGCTCGTCTCGGCGGCGACCGGCGCCGCGCGCAGCTAGCGGCGGTGGCCGTCCTCATCGCTTCGGGCCTCCGTAAGGAGTTCGGCGGCGACCCGCTCTTCGACGGGGTCTCCTTCAAGGTCGAACGCGGCGACCGGGTCGCGCTCGCCGGTCCCAACGGCGCCGGCAAGACGACCCTCCTGCGCATGCTCACGGGCGAGTTGCGCCCGGAGGGAGGCGAGCTCGCGTTCAAGAAGGGAACCCGCGTCGCGTTGCACGACCAGCGGCCGCCGCAAGACCGGCGGCTCACCCTCGGTGACTATGTCATCTCGGCCGCGACGGAGCTCATCGCGGCGGAGCAGGAGCTCGCGCGGCTCGAGCGGGCGATGGCCGGCGGAGCGCACGACCGCGTCACGCTGGATGCGTACGCGCGAGCTCAGGCACGGCTCGAGCAGGCAGGCGGCTATGGGTGGCGCGATCACGCCCAGGCAGTCGTCCGCGGGCTGGGTTTCGCGGACGAGGACCTGGGCCGTCCCCTCGACACCTTCTCGGGCGGAGAGCTCACGCGGGCGTCGCTGGCCCGCGCCCTCGCCGGCGAGCCCGATCTCCTCCTCCTCGACGAGCCGACGAACCATCTGGACGTCGCGAGCATCGAGTGGCTCGAGCGCGAGCTCGCCTCGCTCCCGGCGGCCGTCGTGCTCGTCGCGCACGACCGCTGGTTCCTCGAAGCGGTCACGAACGCAACGCTCGAGCTCGAACTGGGGCGCGCGACGTACTTTCCCGGCCCGTGGCACGTGTGGCGGCAAGAGAAGGCCCAGCGCGCGCTCCATGCACAGAAGACCGCCGAGCGCATCTCAGACGACATCGAGCGGCTCGAGCGCTTCGTCGCCCGCTTCCGGTACAAGAAGGAGAAGGCGAAGCAGGCGCAGGCGAAGCTGACGCAGATCGGGCGCCTGGAGAAGGAGCGCTCCAAGGCCGCGGCCGAGCACACCCTGCTCACCCGCAGCTCCCGGCGGCTCGGGTTCGAGTTCGTCGACCCGCCCCGAAGCGGCCGAGTCGTGCTCGAGCTCGACGGAGAAACCGTGGGCGTCAACGGACACGTCCTGCTCGAGGACGTGTCCTTTGCGCTGGAGCGCGGCGAGCACGTAGGTCTCGTCGGCCCGAACGGGAGCGGGAAGACCACGCTGCTCGAGGCGATCGTGGCCGGCCGCTACAAGAACGGCCACGGCGTTCGGATCGGGTACTTCTCGCAGCACGGCACGGACCTCGACGAGCGCGGCTCGGCCCTGGACTGCGTCATGCGCATGACGAAGCTCAACCGCCCGGAGGCGCAATCGCTCCTCGGCCGTTTCCTCTTTTCGGGCTGGGAGGCGCACGAGAAGGCGGTCCGTTCCCTCTCGGGCGGCGAGCGGCGGCGCCTCGGCCTTGCCGTGCTCGTGGCGTCGGGCGCCAACTTCCTCGTCCTGGACGAGCCCACGAACCACCTCGACCTGGCGAGCCGCGAGGCGCTGGAGGCCGCACTCGAGGCGTTCCCGGGCACGGTGCTCCTCGTCACCCACGACCGTGCGCTCCTCGATGCGGTCGCTCACCGGACGGCGGCGCTCGAGGAAGGGACGATCCACGTGTATGACGGCGGCTGGGCTGATTACGTCGAGGCTCGTTCCGAGCGCGTACCCGTGGAGGAGCCGCCTCCGAAGCCGAAGCGCCCGGCCGCGCCGAAGACGCCCAAGCCCAAGGCCAACCCCCTGAAGGAGCTGGAAGCGGAGATCGAAGCCCAGGAGCGGGTGATCGCAGAGCTCGAGAGCGAGCTCGCCTCCGACTGGGGCGACGTCGACCGGATCGCCGCGCATCGCCGCGCACGGGAGGAGCTCCACAAGTTGCTCGAACGCTGGGAGGCACTCGTGGACGAAGTCCCGTCGTAGGATGGCGTCATGCGTCGCTGGCTCTTCAGGTTGACCACGAGGGTGCACACCCCGCTCTACCGCCTGACCAAGGGACGGATCGGGGGGTCGATGGGCCGCGCGCCAATCCTCATCCTCACCACGACCGGCCGCAAGACGGGAGAGCTGCGCTCGAACCCGCTCCTCTACCAGCAAGACGGCGATGCGTACCTCGTCGTCGCGTCGGCGGGCGGCCAGCCGAAGAATCCCGCCTGGTACAGGAACCTCGAGGCGAATCCCGAGGCCGAGATCCAGGTCAAGGACCGAACCCTGCCCGTGCGCGCCGAGACGGCCGGCCCCGACCGGCGGCCACGCCTATGGCAGAAGATGACCGCGGTCTGGCCGGGTTACGACGAGTACCAGACGAAGACCGAGCGCGAGATCCCGGTGGTCGTGCTCAGTCCCCGAACGTCGCGATAAGGGCTTCCGCCACGACCTTCATCGGCCGGCCGGAGACCTGGCTGGCCCGCTGGAGGCGCGTGAACGCGTCCTGCTCCGATAGACCCTCGCGCTCCATCAGGAGGCCCTTGGCGCGCTCGACGACCTTGCGCGCAGCCAGAGCCTCGGCCAGCGATTCGGCCTCTTCCCGAAGAGCTTCGAGCTCCGAGTGGCGTGCGGTCGCCGCCTGGATGGCAGGCAGGAGATCGGTTTCGCGGAACGGCTTGACGAGGTACCCGAAGACTCCGGCCTCCACCGCCCGCGCAACGAGCTCGTCCTGGCCGTAAGCGGTGAGCATGACGATGGGAATCGGCCGCTCGGCCAGGATGCGGCGCGCCGCCTCGATGCCGTCGAGGCGCGGCATCTTCACGTCGAGGACGGCGAGGTCGGGTTTCTCGGCCCGGGCCAGCCTGACGGCCTCCTCGCCGTCCCGAGCCTCGGCGCAGATCTCGAAACCGGCCCGCTCGAGGATCTCCTTGAGGTCGAGACGAATGATCGTCTCGTCTTCGGCGACGAGAATCCTCACGCGATCTTCGCCCCGACCACGACGTACGCCAGTCCCTCTTCGCCGGCGAGGACCTGGCGTGTCGCCTCAGGGCTGACGAGTACGAAGCTCCCGGGACGAAACTCGACTTCCTCGCGGTCGACCAGGATGGTGCCGCTCCCGCCGACGGCGACGTAGATCTCCTCCTGACCGCTCTCGCGTTCGTCATGCTCCTTCCCCGCCTGACCGGGCACGTTGTCGAAGCGGTTGAGCCTGATGGCGCGCGCCCCGAGCGCAGAGGCGATCGGCTTTCGCCGTTCGTCCCAGTCGGCCGCGTCGACGACGGAGTAGGACATCACGGAGAGAAGGCCACCTCGGCCTTCAGGCCGCCGTCGGCCGTGAGCGAGAGCTCGCCCTTGAGCTCGTCACGGACGAGGGCACGGACGATGGAAAGCCCCGTGCCGTCTTCGGCCCCATCCCAGCGCCCGTTGTCGGCCACGGTGAGGAGGACGCGGCCGTTCGCCCGCGCGAGGGCGACCCGCACCTCGTCGCCTCCGTGCTCGAGGGCGTTCTGGAAGAGCTCGCTGAAGACGAGCGCAAGCGCCGTCGCCCTGCTGCCGTGGAGCGCGATCGGCTCCACACTCGACTCGACGCGCTTCCCGCCGCCGAGCCCCTGCACGAGCATGGCGCGGAGCCGCTCGACGAGCTCGCCGAGATCGACGTCGTCGTCGCGTCGCTCGGTCAGCACCTCATGGACGGCGGCGATGGCCAGGATGCGGTTGACCGAGTCCGCGAGCGCCTTCTCGGGATCGATGCCCCCGGAGCGCGCCTGCAGCCGGAGGAGCGAGGCGACCGTCTGCAGGTTGTTCTTGACGCGGTGATGGATCTCCTGGGCGACGACGCCGCGCATGACAGCGCGCCCGTGCTCGAGCGCGACGGCGGCATGGTGGGCTATCGAGGCGAGCAGCCGCTCCTCCTCGGCGGTGAAGGGCGTGTCCCGGTCACAGACCAGCTCCCCGACCTGGCGGCCCTTCCAGCGGAGCGGAAAGCGCGCGGCGTGCTTCCCCGCGCGGCCCTCCGGCCATGCGATCGAACCGTCCTCGAGCACGAGGGCCGCGCCGGTCGCGCCGACAGCGGCCATCGTCGTCTTCACGATCGCCTCGAGCGACTCCTCCACGTAGAGCGACTCCGAGACCGCTTCGGAAATGGCCGCGAGCGCTTCGAGCTCGGCCACGCGGCGTTGCGCCGCCTCGTAGAGCTTTGCGTTCTCGATCGCCTGCGCCACCTGGCCGGCGATCGCCATGAGGAGATCGATCTCGGCGCTGCCGAACTCGCGCGCGGCCTCGGTCCGCACGTTGAGCGCTCCCTCGAGCCGCTCCTTGGCGAGGATCGGAACGGCCAGGATCGACTCGTACTGCTCCTCGCGCAGGTTCGGAAAGCTCTTGAACCGAGGGTCGAGGTGCGCGGCGCGCGGGATCATGACCGGCGCGCGCTCGGCCGCCGCGGTGCCGGTGATCCCCTCACCCGGACGCATCTTCGGCACGCGCGTCATCTCCTCGACCCGGGTGCCGAACGAGGCTCTGAGGACCAGCTCGTCGGCAGCCTCGTCGTAGAGGTACACGAAGCAGGCATCGGTCTCGAGCGCCTCGGCCACCTTGCGCGCGATGAGGTTGAAGACCTCGTCGAGGTCGAGCGTCGAGTTGACGGCCGCAATCGCCTCCGTCAGCAGGCGCAAATGGCGCGCCGATTGATCCATATCGAAAGCTTAGTGCTCGCCGTCGCGAGCACTATCAAGCGAGTCGCTTGCGACTCCGATAACAAGGCCGTGACCGGTTTCCCGGCCTCCCCGAGGCCGCTGCGCCTCGTCCTGCGCTTTGCGCTCTACAGCGCGCTCGCTCTGCTCCTCGCGGGCGTGGGAATGCTCTGGTTCGTCCGCCACGAGGCGCAGGCGCGTGCGGAGCACGAGGTCACGGAGCGGGTCACAAATGCCGCTCTCGAACTGGCTCCGACCCTCCGGCAATCCGACCTCCAGAAGACCGTCGACGGGCCGCGACTGGCCGCTCTCGACGCGCTTTTCAGGCCGCAGCTCGTGGGCGGCGTCGTGCGCGTCAAGCTCTGGCGCCGCGACGGGACGGTCACGTACTCCAATGACCATTCGCTCATCGGCAGCCACGTGCTCGACGCCAACGAGTTTCAGGAGGTGCTCGCGGGCAAGTCCATCCGCGAGATCGGCTACCTGAACGACGAGGGCGGTACCGGAGAGAACATCAAGATCGTCTCCGCGTACGTGCCGATGCACGCCGCCGACGAGTCCCGGCCCACCGGCGTGCTCGAGTTCGACAACGACTACAGCCCGGTGGAGGCCCAGATCGGCGCCACCGTCAAGCCCGTTGCGCTCGCCCTCGGGCTGGCTCTGCTCCTCCTTTACGCATCGCTGTTCCCGATCCTCAACCAGGTCACGAAGGCGCTCGAGAACCGCAACCGTAAGCTCGTCCAGCAGGCGAACGAGCTCGAACGGACGCTGAACGAGCGCCGTCAAGCCGTCGCCAGCCTTCGCAACGCCGAGACTCGCTACCGGGCGCTCGTCGAACAGCTTCCGCTGGTCACGTACGTGAGCGCAATCGACAAGCCGGGCTTCTCCGCGTACGTGAGCCCCCAGATCGAGGGCCTGCTCGGCTACACGCCCGAGGAGTGGCTCGAGACGCCGAACCTCTTCTGGCAAGTGATCCATCCGGACGACCTCGAGCGCGTCCGCGCGGAGCACAGCCGGGGCTACGACGCGGGCGGGGCCTTCTCGACGCAATACAGGCTGCTCGCCCGCGACGGACGAGTTGTCTGGGTGGACGACGAGGTGCAGATCGTCGCGGACGCCGACGGGAGTCCGATGCAGGCGCAGGGCTTCCTCCTCGACATCACCCAGCGCAGGACGGCCGAGCTGGCCGTGCAGGAGAGCGAGGAACGCTTCCGGACGCTCGTCTCGAACGTCCCCGGAGTCATCTTCCGGTGCGCGATCGACGAGGACTGGACGATGGAATACCTGAGCGACGAGATCGAGGAGTTGGTCGGGTATCCGGCAACCGACTTCATCGCGAACGAAGTCCGGACTTTCGCGAGCGTCATGCATCCGGAAGATGCGCCGGCGGTCGCGCAAGAGGTCGAGGACGCGGTCGCCGAGGAGCGGCCGTACACGATCGAATACCGCGCGTTGCACCGGAACGGAGATGTGCGCTCCGTGGTGGAGCGGGGCCAGGCCATCGTCGATGCGCACGGTGGGCGCATGCTCGACGGGGCGATCTTCGACCTCACGGCGCGCCGCCAGGTCGAGGAGGCTCTGCAGCAGAGCGAGGAACGCACTCGGCTGATCGTCGACTCGGCTCTCGATGCGGTCGTCACGATCGACGCCGAGAGTCACATTACGGGCTGGAACGCACAGGCCGAAGTGGCGTTCGGCTGGTCCGCCGACGAAGTGATCGGTCAGTCGCTCGCCGACACGATCATCCCGGCCGAACACCGCGAGGCCCACTTGCGTGGCCTCAAGCGGTTTCTCGAGACCGGCGAGGGCCCGGTTCTCAACCAGCGGATCGAGATCACCGCGCTGCGGAGAAACGGAGAAGAGTTCCCCATCGAGCTCGCCATCTCACCGCTCAAGGCGGGCGGCGCCTACAGCTTCAGCGCCTTCCTGCGCGACATCAGCGAGCGCAAGAAGGCAGAGGAGGAGCGCGACCAGTTCCTCAGAGACCTCGCCGCCCAGAACGAACGCCTACTCGAGCTCGATCGCCTCAAGGACGAGTTCGTCGCCCTCGTCTCGCACGAGCTGCGTACGCCCCTGACCTCGATCCGCGGCTACCTCGAGCTGCTCCTCGAGGGTGAGGCCGGCGACCTGACGGACGAGCAGCGCCAGTTCCTCGGCGTCGTCGAGCGCAACGCGCACCGCCTGCTGGCCCTGGTCGGCGACCTCCTCTTCCTCGCCCAGGTCGAGGCCGGCAAGCTCTCGCTCGAGATCGGGGCCGTCGACATCGGCGCCGTGGCGGCCGAGTGCGTCGAGACAGCACGCCCCCTGGCGGACGAGAAGGGCGTGACCTTGACGCTTGCGGCCGGGCCTCTGGGCCTGCTCGCCGGCGATCGTGCTCGCCTGTCGCAGCTCCTCGACAACCTCGTCTCGAACGGAATCAAGTTCACCCCCTCCGGAGGACGCGTGGACGTTCGCATCCGCGGCGTTCGAGGCAATGCGGTCGTCGAGGTGCGGGACACTGGCATGGGCATCCCGGCCGACGAGCAGGAACACCTCTTCGAGCGCTTCTACCGGACCTCGAGGGCGACGGAGCAGGCGATCCCGGGCACCGGGCTCGGCCTGGCGATCTCCAAGGCGATCATCCATGCGCACGGCGGTCGCATCACGCTCGCGAGCGAGGACGGCAAGGGGACGACGTTCAGCGTGTCACTGCCGATCCGCCAGATACAGGCCGAGCCCGCGGAGACGGCCGAGGTCGCGCTGTGAGCGACAACGGCCGGCCTCTGATCCTGATCGCGGACGACGACCCCGACATCCTCGGCCTCATCTCCTTTCGACTCCGGCGGTCGGGATATGACGTCGTCGAGGCTCACAACGGCGAGGAAGCGGTGCAGGTCGCGCTCGAGCGGCGTCCCGATCTAGTGATTCTCGACGTGATGATGCCGCGGGTCGACGGTTACGAAGCGACGCGCCGTATCCGCAAGCACGAGGAGACAAGCCGCACACCGGTCATCCTCCTCACGGCGCACGTCCAGGACGCCGACGTCGCGCGCGGGTTCGAGGTCGGTGCGGACGACTACGTCAGAAAGCCGTTCAGCCCGCAGGAGCTCGGCGACCGCGTTCAGGCTGCCTTGGGGCGGTAGCGATAGCCGAAGCCGCGCACCGTCTCGATCGGCGAGTCGTCTGCTCCGCCGACGGCGAGCTTCTGCCGCAGATAGCCGACGTAAAGCTTCGTGCGAGCCCGCGAGCCCGTGAGCACATCGCCCCAGACGAGCTCGAGGAGCTGCTCGTGGGAGAGCACCTGATTCGGGTTGCGAACGAACGCGGTGAGGAGCTTGAACTCGAGCGGTGTAAGTGCGACGACCTGGCCTCCCACGGTCACCTCGCGCTGGGCGAAGTCGATGGTCACGAGCCCGTCGGCATAGGTGCCGGGCTGCTCCTCGCGGGACGCGGTTCGGCGCAGATGCGCCTCGACCCGGGCGAGGAGCTCCTGGCGGCCGAATGGCTTCGTCACGTAGTCGTCGGCGCCCGCCTTCAGTCCGCGAACCTTCTCCAGCTCTGCGGCGCGAGCCGTGAGCATCAGCACGGGCACGTCGCTGACGTCGCGGATGCGCTCGAGCGTCTGCCACCCGTCGAGCTCCGGCATGGAGACGTCGAGCAGCACGAGGTCCGGCGAGGAGGCGTACAGGGTGCGGAGCCCTTCGCGACCGTTGGAGGCCTCGATGATCTCGTAACCAGCCCGCTCGAGCAGCTCGCGCAGGAGCCCGCGGATGTCGGCGTCGTCGTCTACGACCAGGAGGCGGGCGCGCTTCATACCGCTTCCATACCAGATGCAGCTGACATTCGCCTGCACCGAGCCGATGATTAAGGACGTGGCAAGGGTGCTGATCTGCGAGCCGCATCCGGAGGTGCGGGAGCTCCTCCGTCGCGTGGTGGTCCGGATGGGCCATCAGCCCGTCCTCGACGACGCGGCACTGCAGCCGGTCGATGCGATCCTCCTCGAGCCCGCCCATCCACCGAGCGTCGAGCGCGCCCGTGCCTTCCGCGCGGCGGACGACGACACGCCGATCGTGTGCGCGAGCATCGAGCTGCCCGACGCCGGTTCGCGTCGCCTCTCTCCGATTGCGTACCTCGTGAAGCCCTTCGCGCTGCCCGACCTCGAGCACGCGCTCAAGCGGGCCCTCTCGGCCCGGAACGGGAACGGAACGGCCCATTAACGACCACGAGCTGCTTCTAGAAAGAACGCAGCTCGCAGTCGGCCGTCAGTCAGTCCCCCGCTTCACAAGAAGCGGCGACACCGAGGGCGATATTACAACACGCCCAGGTAGTTCTCCATCTCCCACGGCGTGAGCTGGACGCGGTACTCGTCCCACTCCTTGCGCTTCAGCTCCACGTAGCGGTCGAAGATGTGCGGCCCGAGCGCCCGGCGGGCGAGGTCGGATGTCGCGAGCTCGTCGATCGCCTCGCCGAGAGTCTCGGGCAGGCCGACAATCCCGCGCTCGCGCCGCTGCTCCGCCGTGAGGTGGTAGAGGTTCTGCTCCATCGGCGGCGGTAGCTCGTAGCCCTTCTCGACGCCCTCGAGCCCGGCGTGCAGGAGAGCCGCGAACGTGAGGTAGGGATTGCACGCGGGATCCGGACAACGGATCTCGGCCCGCGTTGCCTGTTCGTTCCCCGGCTTGTAGAGCGGGATCCGGATCAGGGCCGAGCGGTTGCGACGCGACCAGGCGACGTACACCGGCGCCTCGTAGCCCGGCACGAGCCGCTTGTACGAATTGACCCACTGAGCGAACACCGCCGAGATCTCGCGCGCATGGTGCAGCTGGCCGGCGATGAAGGCTTTTCCGACGTCGGACAGGTGCCACTCGTCGTCGGCGTCGAAGAACGCGTTCTTCCCGTCGGCAAAGAGCGACTGGTGCGTGTGCATGCCCGAGCCGTTCTCGCCGAACAATGGCTTCGGCATGAAAGTCGCGTGGTAGCCGGCCTTCTTGGCGATCTCCTTCACCACCAGGCGATAGGTGATCGTGTGGTCGGCCATGTCGAGCGCGGGCGCGTAGCGCATGTCGATCTCGTGCTGGGACGGCCCGACCTCGTGGTGCACGTACTCGATGGGGATACCCATCGACTCGAGCGCCTTGACCGTGTCGTGGCGGAGATCGCTGGCGGCGTCCATCGTCGTCATGGCGAAGTACCCGCCCTCGTCCAGGGTCTCGGTGCCTTCATCGCTCTTGAAGAGGAAGTACTCGAGCTCGGGCCCGACGTTGAACGTGTCGAAGCCGAGGCTCTGCATGCGCTCGAGCGCCAGGCGGAGGACATGGCGCGGGTCGCCGTCGTAGGGCTCCCCGTCCGGGGTCACGACGTCGCAGATCATGCGCGCGACGACGTGGCCTCCGTTCGGCATGAGCTGGAAGGTGCCGGGGTCCGGGATCGCAACCATGTCCGACTCCTCGATGGCGTTGAAGCCGGAGATCGACGAGCCGTCGAATCCCATACCGTCGTCGAGCGCGCCCTCGAGCTCGTCCAGCGTGATCGCAAAGCTCTTCAGATGACCCTCGATGTCCGTGAACCAAAGGTGGACGAACTCGACCCGCTCGTCTTGGACACGCCGGAGCACGTCCTGCCGCGCTTCGGGATCGCTCGTCGCTCTTGACTTTCGCTCCACCATCGCCATCCGCTTCCTCCTTTAAATGAAGGAGCCCCGGACGTCACCGCCCGAGGCCCCGTCGCCTCCAAACTCTTACCGGAGTTTACACGCCTTTCTGAAGCGGTAGCGGCGCGACCATCACGATCCAGACGGTGCGGTCCTCGTAACCCAGGCGCGCGTTGAGGCGCCGCATCGCCTCATTGCCCTGCTGCGTCCAGGTGACCACCTCGCGGAAGCCGTTGGCAGCCGCCCACGCCAGCTCTCTGCGCTTGAGAGCAGCGGCGAGCCCCCGTCGGCGCCAGTCCCGTCGCACCACGGTCAGACCGTCCTCGACAACACGCGGGTCGTGGTCGTGGCGGACGAGGCCCGAGTAGCCCACGATCTCGTCGCCGGCAAGCGCGACGAACGAGCCCTCCGGCTGCGTCGCCTCGTCGCGGAGCCAGTCGTCGAGTGAGATCGTGGCGAGCGCCTCGGTCGCCATGTCCGCATACCCTTGGAGAGCCAGCGGGTACGCGCGCTCCAAGAGCTCGGGGCGCTCGGCGATCGTCGCGATCCGGAGGCCGTCCGGGAGCGGCGGCGAAGGCGGCTCGTCACCGAGGACCTTCACCTGTCCGAGCTCGCGGTTGCTCTCCTGAAAGCCGAAGCGCTCGGCGAACGCCCGCGAGCCCTCGTCTGCCACCTCGGTCGAGACCTTGCCGGCCCCGAAAACAGCCGCATGCGCGCCGAGCTCACGGAGCAGGGCTGAGCCGACCCCCCGGCGGCGCACGGCCGGCAGAACCCGGGCGGCGAGACAGAAGCGATCCACGAGGTCCGACTGGTCCACGTATCCGCTCCCTGCCAGCTCTCCGTCGAGCTCGGCGAGAACGAGGCGGCGCTCCGGCTTCTCCCGCGCACGGTGCAGCTCGATCGTTCCTGCCGAATCATTCGGAAGCACGACCCGATGCACGTGGATCCACGCTTCCAGGTCACCATCGGTCTCGGCGTTCCGGACGACGATCATCCCGACCGCTTCAGCTTGCCGTGCCGCTTCGCGTAGCGCTCGCCGCGGCGGAACACCTCGAGCCCCACTGGGACGGCGACCGCCCCGATGACGATCAGCGGCCAGACGTCGTGCCAGACGGCGCGGAGACTGGCTCCGTCGAGGATGGCGGCGCGGATCCCGTCGAGCGCGTAGGTCGCCGGGGAGATCGTCGCGAGCGCCTGCATCCAGCCCGGCAGCACGTCGACAGGGTAATAGACGCCCGAGACGACTAGGAGGACGCCCTGGGCGATGAAGCCGAGCTGGACGCCTTTCTCCGGCGAGATGAGCGGCAGAACCGAGGTCATCATCCCGATGCCGACGAACGAGACGGATGCCACTCCGAGCACGACGAGCGCCGCGGTGAAATTCGCCTGCGGCATCTGCAGGTCGAAGAAGAAGGCGACGACGCCGAAGAGGAGGACGGCCCGGACGACCCCATAGGCGACGGCGAAGATGCCCATCCCGGCGAGGTGAACCGGGCGCGCGACCGGGGCCATGAACGTGTACTCGATCGTGCCCTCCCAGCGTTCCCAGGCGACCGTCTCGGTGAGCACCTCGAAGATGATCCCGAGGTAGGCCCAGATGACCGCGCCGATGAGGAGGATCGTCGTCGTCCGCTCGACGTCGATCTTGCCGCCGGCCGCCTCGATTCCCTTGGCGATGTAGACGATCGTGAGCGTGTTCGCGACCGTCCAGACGAAGAAGGCGATGTCCCACCAGATGTAGCGCCGGACGAGGTAGACGTTCCGCTCGACGACTCCGGCAAGCCCGATGAGCTCGACCCGCAGGGTGGTTGCCGCTCCCCTCATGACTCGTCCTCTTCCGCCTCCTCGTCGAAGGCGCGACCGGTCGCCGTGAAGAACGCCTCCTCGAGCGTCGACGAGCCGTAGCGAGCCTTGAGCTGGTCGGCCGTCCCGAGTGCGATCAGCTCGCCTCGGTCGAGGATGCCGATCCGGTCGGCGAGGGTCTCGGCCTCGTCGAGGTCGTGCGTGCACAGGAGGATCGTCGCGTCGTGAACCCGTCTCACCTCGCGGATGAACTCCTGCACCTCGAGCTTCGAGCGCGGATCGAGCCCGGTTGTCGGCTCGTCGAGGAGCAGGAGCACGGGCGCGGTGAGCAGCGCCCGCGCGAGCGCCACCTTCTGCTGCATTCCGCGCGAGAGGTTCTGCATCGCCTCGCCTTTGCGGTCGACTGGGAAGCCGACGCGCGCCAGGATCTGCGGAATCAGAGCGCCCGACTCGCGCGCCGTCATCCCGTAGAAGCGCGCCGAGTAGCTCAGGTTTTCCGCCGAGGACATCTTCTTGAAGAAGGAGGCCTCGACCGACACGCGATTGACGAGGCGGCGCACCGCCCGCGGATCGGCGAAGACATCGTGGCCGAAGATGCGCGCGCTGCCCCCGTCGTGGAGCAGAAGGGTGGCGAGCAGCCGGACCAGCGTTGACTTGCCCGAGCCGTTCTGGCCCAGGATCGCCACGCACTCGCCCCGCTCGATCGTGAACGAGACGCCCCTGAGCGCAGGCACGCGGCTTCGCCGCAGCGGTCCGTCGCGGCGGAAGAAGTCCTTGCGGAGGTCAGTTACTTCTACGGCGGTCATTCAGCATGCTCCTTCGTGGTACAGCGGTCAGAGTCGAACCGGGCAAGCAAAAGCCGGGCCAGGCGGGCCCCGACAACGGATGTCTCAGACTCTGGCCAGGAACATGCCGCCGCCCACGATACCGGCGGCGCCGGGCTCCGTCCAGCCGGCGACGTAGTCTTCTTGCTGGCGGCGCCGCGACGGCGTGCGCCGCAGGCGACGGAGCCTCGGAGTCCTGGCGACTTCGGGGCGTTTCTCGTTAAAGGAGGCGCGATGGAGCGGATTGCGGACAAGCACTACCTGGCCAACGGCACGCAGCCGAAGCCCGACGAGGCGATCGCGTGGGCCGGCGAGACGAAGGCGAAGATGGTCGACCTCAAGTTCTGCGACCTGCTCGGTAGCTGGCAGCACATGACGATGCCGATCAGAGCGCTCGATGTCGGGGCTTTCGACGAGGGGCTGGGCTTCGACGGCTCGTCGATCCGCGGCTGGCAGGGAATCGCCGAGAGCGACATGCTCCTCATGCCCGATCCGGCGACGGCCGTCCTCGATCCGTTCACCGCCGAGCCGACGCTCTCCCTCGTCTGCGAGATCGCGGACCCCGTCACGCGGGAGCCCTACCACCGCGACCCACGCCGCATCGCCCGTCGGGCCGAAGAGCACCTCCTGGCGACCGGGATCGCCGACACGGCGAACTTCGGGCCCGAGTGCGAGTTCTTCGTCTTCGACGAGGTCTCGTTCGCCGCCGGGATCAACGCCTCCCACTACGCAGTCGACTCCGCCGAGGGCCATTGGAACTCGGGGAAGCCGGGCCTCGGCTACACGGTGCGCGAGAAGGAGGGCTACTTCCCGCCCGCGCCGCACGACACCCTCGCCGATCTGCGCACGGAGATGGTGCTCACGCTCGAGCGTCTCGGGATCCCGTGCGAGTTCCATCACCACGAGGTCGCGTCAGGCGGTCAGTGCGAGATCGACCTTTGCTTCCAGCCGCTGACGCGCATGGCGGACCAGGTGATGACGTACAAGTACGTCGTCCGCAACGTCGCCCGCGCGCATGGGAAAACCGTGACCTTCATGCCGAAGCCGCTCTTCGGCGACAACGGCTCGGGCATGCACACCCACCAGTCCCTCTGGCTTAAGGAAACACCGCTGATGGCGGACAAGTCCGGCTACGCCGGCCTCTCGCAGCTCGCGCGGCAGTACGTCGGTGGACTGCTCACGCACGCGCCCGCGCTTCTCGCGTTCTGTGCGCCGACCACGAACTCGTACCGCCGGCTCGTGCCCGGCTATGAGGCTCCGGTCAACCTCGTGTACTCACAGCGGAACCGCTCCGCCGCGATCCGCATCCCGATGTACTCGGCCTCGGCGAACGCGAAGCGGGTCGAGTTCCGGTGCCCCGACGCGACGGCGAATCCGTACCTCGCCTTCGCGGCGATGCTGATGGCCGGCATCGACGGGGTCGAGAACGACCTCGACCCGGGCTCGCCGGCTGACTACGACCTCTTCGAAGACCCGAGTGCGCGGATCGCGCAGGTGCCGGGCTCGCTCGGGGAGGCGCTCGACGCCCTCGAGACCGACCACGCGTTCCTCACGCGCGGCGGCGTCTTCAGCGAGGACCTCATCCGCACGTGGATCGACTACAAGCGAGAAAACGAGGTGGACGTCGTCCGCCTGCTGCCACACCCGGCCGAGTTCACCCTCTACTACGACGCTTAGAGAGGGTTTGGCGGAACGTCGCTCGACGGCGGCACAGATGATGTTTCGTCAAGCCCTCCTACCAGGAGGTAGTCGCTCGCCCCACCCGCGCTCGTCTAGACGATCTTGACGTCGTTCGTGTCGGGCACCGTGATCGGCTTCACACGGCAGCCGTTGACCCCAAGCTGGATGAGCAGCCCACCGATCTTGGCCTGTGCTTGCGCCAAGCGCCGCACGCTCCGGAAGAATGCTGCCCGCCGCCGATCCCTGAATGCCCGCAGAGCATCCGCCAGGCCGGCCCGCTCCTGCCTGAGGTACCGGAGCAGATCCTTCGACTCACGACGAAACTCGAGCGGGGCCTCCAGACGGGCGAAGATGGCCGTGCTCTCGTCGTTGAGCCGGATCAAGCTCTTGAACATGAACGCGACGTCGACGGGGGCCGCCGCCCTTCGAAACGCACGATTGAAGGCCTTGCCCTGCTTCAGCTCCCATTTGCAGATCGCCCCGACGCGTTGCCGCCATTGCTCTTCGGCGCCGACCGTGCGCGTCTCATAAGGGACGAGGTCCTCTCGGGGCCCCGACGGGAGGCCGCCGACCGAGATGAGCGCAACCGGAATGATCCCCAGGACCACAGCACCAGCCGCCAGCTTCACGAGCACGAGATGAGGTTGCTCTCAGACTCACCGTGCCGGGATCGCCCGCGTGGACAGGCGAGCCTAGCCGAAGGAACGGTTCTTGCGCGGGTCTACCCGAAGGCGACGAGGTAGGGCTGCCAGCCGTCGGGGATCTTCGGCGCGGAGAGCGTGACGAAGAGAGCAGGCGCCGGCGGCCGCGGCGCCGAGATCAAGTTCATCTGCGCTTCGGTGAGGAGCCGGTTCCCCTTCTTCAAGTTGCAAGGGGCGCACGAGGTGACGACGTTCTCCCACACGGAGTCACCGCCTCGGCTACGCGGAACGACGTGGTCGAGCGTGAGCTTGCCCGTCGAGCCGCAGTACTGGCAGCGCCAGCCGTCGCGGGCGAAGAGCGCCCGGCGAGAGATCTTCCGTTTCACGGCGCGCGGGACTCGCACGTAGTGAATCAACCGGATGACGTGTGGCCAGCGGAACGTGTCGCTGGCCGAGCGAAGTGGTCGAGGCAGGTCTTCGAGGACCTCGGCCTTGCCCTTGAAGACGAGAACGTGCGCACGGCGAACGGTGCACACGTTGAGCGGCTCATAGCTCGCGTTGAGGACGAGGACCTGCTGCATCTGGCCAAACTGTAACTAACGC
>DASXRO010000162.1:0-2351 GCA_036506555.1 Gaiellaceae bacterium | reverse complement strand
GGGGGAGCGGTCGGCTCGCGGGCGGGCTCCTTCGGCGCCTCGACGACCTCGATGTTGCGCTCCTCGAGCTCGCGATAGAACGCCTCCACATCGGCAGGCTCCACCTCGAGCGCATCGAGAGCCTCGGTCAACTCGGTAGCGTCGAGAAAGCCGGCCGCCTCGCCGCGCTCGAACAGATGCTGGATCTCCTCGTTGGTGAGGGCGGTCGTCTCGTCTGCCATTTAAAGCACGCGCCGCCCGGGCTAATCGACGCACACACGGACCCCGGGCGGTACCGGGGCTACCCTACCAATCGACGCAGGAAAGTAAACACCCCCTCGCGACTCGCGGAGTGGTATTTCGCAAAATCCGGCCTATTCTCCGAGTAGAGCCCGCTCTTGTTGCGGCCGATGGGGAGGGGAGACGGGTTGGTTCTACTTGACCAAGGGGCGACGTGGACTGGTGTCGGCGTGCTGGCGTTGTCGGCGCTCCTGCTCGCGCTCGGAATCCTCCTGTTCGCGCGTTGGCGGCGCGTGGCCGAACGCGAAGCCGCCCAGATCCGGGCGGCGGGCGAGCGCACGGAGAAGCTGCTCACAGAGCTCTCGCGCGCCCTCGGCGACGCCAGGGACGAACGGGGCCGCCTGGCCGCGCTCGGCGAGCTCGGTGCGACGCTCGACCTCGACGCTGCGCTCGAGCGGGCGCTGCGGGTCGTGAGCCAGCTCGCCGACGCCGACGCGGCGATGATCGTCCTCCGGCAGGAGGAGGGCGAGCCGATCAAAGCCGCGTACGGGTTGACGGTCGAAGAGTCGGACCGCGATCTGCTCGGCGTCCCTCCCGAGGCAGGCAAGGCCCGCGCGGTCAAACTCGGCTACCTGTACACGGCCGAGGAAGCGGCCAACGACGAGTTTCGGCTCTCAGGCGGACTGGCGGTGCCGCTGGCCGGCGAGCACGGGGAACGCAGCGGGACGCTCGCGGTCTTCTGGCGGCGTGCCGATCGCGCCCTTGCGGACGACGCGCTCGAACGCTTCGAGGAGCTGGCGGCCACGTTCGGACCCGCGCTCGAGAACGCACGCCTCTACTCGGAGGCGCGAAGACTGGCCGAGACCGATCCACTCACGAACCTGCGTAACCGACGCTATTTCAACGAGCGACTGCGCCGCGAATGCGCTCGCGCTCGCCGCTACGACCGCAGCCTGGGGCTCCTGCTGTTCGAGGCCGAGGGAGGCGTGGACGATCCCTTCTCCGCCGGTGAGCGGATCCAGGGCGCCGTCCGCAGTACCGACATCGCCTCCCACCTCGGAGACGGTCGCTTCGCCGTGATCATGCCGGAGGGTGGGCAGGCGGGCGCCGAGCGCCTTCATCGCCGCCTGCAGTTCGCCCTCGGCGGCCGCGTCGTGAACGGCGACGGCGTCCGGCTCCACGCCGGTTTCGTCGAGCTACGAGGTGAGGACGACGCCGCCATGTTCCTGCGCCGGGCCGAGGAGGCCCTCGGACGAGCAAGGGAAGCGGCCCGCGAGCACCTCGCGGCACAGCGCCCCTGATTCGGCCTCTCCGCGGAAAGGGGCGCGGCGTAAGATCGCAATGGGGCCCGGCGACCGTTTAGCCGCAGGCGGTCGGCCGAGGCCATCCCCCTATTGGCTCTTGGCTGCGCCGGGCCCCATAAACAAATCGCTGTCGGGTCGAATTTCGTTACAAACCGAGGTTCATGCAGGCGTCGTGCCGTTGTGCCCTATCCAGCGGTGTTCAGGCCGGCGCACGATAACGGGCGTTATGTCAAGTTGACGGGCAAGCCGAGAAAGCCGGCTGCCTCCTGCACCACGTCGTCCCCCGCGTCGAGCGGTTGGACATCCACGACCCCGAGCGCGTCCTCGGCCCGGTCGAAGAGCGTGACGTTCGGCCAAAGAGACTCGAACGTCGACCACCACCGGAGCCCGACTCCCTCGGCGTGACGCTCGAAGAGCTGGACGGCCTGCCTCTGCGTGGTCGAACGCTCGTTCGTGGCCACCAGCGAGGGCCGCAGCTCCTCGCGCAGGAGCACTTCCGGATCGTCAAGGTCGAGGAGCCCCGCGCCATCGTCGAGCTCGAGTGCGCCGAGCGCGAGCGGCTTGCCGTGGCGAAAGAGATCCGGCGGCTCGATCGACGTCCCCGTCAGTCCGGCGAGCTGCTCGACGAGCGCCGACACAGGCTCGAAGGACGCGTAGAGGCACCCGTAGAAGGTTGGAGCGTCGTGTCTCCCCTCACCCTGGAGCATGCGGGGAAACCAGAGCGCTCCTCCGCGGGCTCGCTCCGAGACTGACTCGTCCCAGGCGAAGCAGCGGAAGAGGATCACGCGAAGGAGCCGGCCTGCTCCTGGCGGATGGCGGCGAGGAGCT
>DASXRO010000161.1:0-5151 GCA_036506555.1 Gaiellaceae bacterium | reverse complement strand
TGGGCTGGGAACCGGGTCCACCGTCTCGTTCTTCCTCGCAGCCCTCGCGAAGCGGGGGCTCGATCTTCGTTGCGTCGCGACCTCGCCGCAGACCGAAGAAGCGGCTCTCGCCCTCGGGCTTCCCGTCGAGCCGTTCGACTCGCTCGACCGTCTCGACATCGCGATCGACGGCGCCGACCAGATCGACCGCGCGCGTTGGGTCGTGAAGGGTGGCGGCGCCGCTCACACTCGCGAGAAGATCGTCGCGGCCGCCGCCGGGCGCTTTGTCGTCATCGCCTCGTCGGACAAGCTCGTGGAGACGCTCGCGCCCCCCGTTCCGCTCGAGCTCCTCTCTTTCGGCGTGCGGGCGACGCTGCGCGCCCTCGGCCCGGCCGAGCTCCGCAACGTGCCCCCAAGCCCGGACGCGGGCCTCATCGCCGACTATCTCGGCCCGGTGAACGACCCGGCGGAGCTTGCCGACCGCCTATCCGCCACGCCCGGTGTGATCGACCACGGCCTCTTCGGCCCCGATCTCGTCACCGAGATCCTCATCGGCCGCGGCGGCGACGTCGAGCGGCTCAGCTCTTAGAGTTCGTTTCAGAATGGGGCTCGTCGCCGGGGCGCGATGGGCTGATGCGAGGCAAGGACGCAGGGAGCGCCGTGTCATTCTGAACGCGGATGCGTGGGCGCGCCCCGTCATTCTGAACGCGGATGCGTTGCGCCGCACAGCGCGGTCCGCCGGCTCAGCTCTCATTTTGGAACGAGCTCTTAGAGGCGCGGATCTTTTCGAGCGCCTCGCGCGCAGCCACCTGCTCGGCGGCCTTCTTCGAAGCGCCCGTGCCGACGCCGAACTCTTTGCCCTCGATGGCTGCAGCGCACGTGAAACGACGGTCGTGCGGCGGGCCCTCCACCTCGACGACCGAGTAGGAGACCGTCAGCCCGCGGCGGGCGAGCTCCTCCTGGAGCTCGGTCTTGAAGTCGACGTGGCCCTGGAGCGCGTACTCGATGCGGTCGGCGAACGCAGCCACGATCGCTTCGCGAATCGGCTCGAACCCGTGCTCCAGGTAGAGCGCGCCCAGACAGGCCTCGACGAGCGCGGCGAGCACGTTCCGATTGGTGGCAAGCCGCGCCAGGTCGTCCGCGTCGCCCGTGCCGGCATACGCCAGGAGCCGCTCACCGAGCTGGAGGCGGCGGCCGACGACGGCGCAGCTCTGGCGGGAGACGACGTGAGCGCGGATCTTCGCCAGGCGTCCCTCCTGGTACTCCGGGAAGCGCTCGTAGAGCTCCTGGGCGATCGCGAGCCCGAGGACGCTGTCGCCGAGGAACTCGAGCCGCTCATAGGACTCGGAGCGGTCCTCCGCCCACGAGGAATGCGTGAAGGCGTGGCGGAGACGCTTCTTCGGAAGCTTGTCGATCAGCTGGGCGAGGTCGTTCCCCGCCCCGCTGCGCTTACTGGTGGCTCGAGATGTAGTCGACGGCCTGTCCGACGGTCTGGATCCCCTGGGCGTCCTCATCCGAGATCTTGATCCCGAACTGATCCTCCAGCTCCATGATGAGCTCGACGAGATCGAGCGAGTCGGCGTCAAGATCCTCCTGGAAGGAAGCCTCCTCGGTGATCTCGCCCTCGTCGATCCCGAGTTGCTCTACCAGTACCTCCTTGACCCGCTCAGCGATCTCCTCGCGCGAAGCTGCCATGTCGGTCTCCTAACCTGCCCTTCGGTTTGCCTGGCCCCAGCGGACGGCGGATGCTAACAACTATCCGGGCACCGCTCCAACTCGCTCCGCGAGCCGGGCGGAGACCCGTTCGACCACCTGGCCCCCCGCTCCGCGGGCGCCGAGGCGAATCGCATTGGCGATGGCCGTGCGCGAGCTGTTCCCGTGGGCGATGACCGCCAGCCCGCGCAGGCCAAGGAGGTAGGCGCCCCCGTACGTATCCGGGTCGAGCCGGTGTCGTAGGCGGCGAGCCGCAGGCCGAATGAGGAGCCCTCCGAGATTGCCGCGCGCGTTTGCCGCGATCTCTGCGCGAAAGGCGTCCAAGAGCGTCTTGATCGTCCCTTCCATCAGCTTGAGGGTGATGTTGCCCGTGAAGCCGTCGCAGACGACGACGTCGGCGGCGTGCGAGAGGAGATCGCGACTCTCGACGTTGCCGGCGAAGGGCAGGCCGCTCTCGAGCAGCAGTGGGTGCGTCTCCCGGACGAGACGGTTGCCCTTTTCCGGCTCCTCGCCGATGGAGAGAAGCGCGACCGTGGGCTTCGGGATTCCGAGCGTCTCCTCGGCGAAGACGGCACCCATGTGCGCGAACTGGAGCAGGTGCTCCGGTCGGGCGTCGGCGTTGGCCCCCGCGTCGATGAGGACGGAGGTGCCGCCGATGGCGGGCAGAGGCACGGCGATCGCCGGCCGGTGCACATCCGGGAGCCTGCGGATCTCGAGCAGCCCCGCGGCCAGCATCGCTCCTGTGTTGCCTGCTGAGACAACCGCTCCTGCCTCTCCCTCTCCCACCGCACGGCAGGCGGCGAACATGGAGCTCGACCGCTTGTCGCGCGCTGCATCCGAGGGCTTCTCGTGCATGGAGACGACGTCCTCGGCGTGGACGATCTCCAGCCCTTGCGCCAGCGGCTCGAGCACTTCCCGTCGGCCGAAGAGAACGGGCTCGACGTCGTCCGACGAGGCTTCGAGCGCGCCTGCGACGATCTCTTCCGGAGCCCGGTCGCCGCCCATGGCGTCGACGGCGACCCTGATTCGAGCCATGACCTACCTACTCAGGGCGCGGGTGTCTCGAGCGGCTCGACTTCGCGGCCCTTGTAGGTGCCGCAGGTCGGGCAAACGTGATGAGGCCGCTTCGGGCTATGGCACTGCGGGCACTCGACGAGCGCCGGCAGCGACAGCTTGTGCGTCGCGCGCCGCTTGTCGCGGCGCGATTTCGATGTCTTTCGCTTTGGGACGGCCATGGCCGCGGCGGAGTATAGCCAGAGCTAGAGCCGGTCTTTTAGCTCGGCGAGTTTCGCCCAGCGGGAATCGGGCTCGTCTTCCTCGTGCTCATGTGGCTCCGCGTTCAAGTCGCGGCCGCAGACCGGGCACAGGCCGGCGCAGTCGTCACGGCAGAGGATCTTGTCCGGCAGCGACAGCGCGACCGCGTCGCGTGCCCAGGCCGACAGATCGAGCTTGTCTTCCACGACGTAGGGAGTCGTCAGCTCGTCGGCCTCACCCGGGCTCGTCGCCTGGTATTCACGCGCCCGCACTTCGACGGGCAGGCCGGCATCGCCAAGGCAGCGCATGCACGGCCCGACCAGCCGTACGGCGAGCTCGAGCTCGAGCATGAGCCCGGAGCTCGTGCGCGTCAGGGTCAGCACCGCCTCCGGGCTCTCCGGGATCGGGACATACCGCTGTCCGCCGAGCTCGAGCGGCTCGAGCTCGACTTCCTTGACGTCGCGAAACTGCTCGCCCGACTGGAGCCGGACCGTGCGGAGGTTGAAGGTGGTCACACCTCCAGGGTAGCGAGCGAAAAGGTCCGTCTAGGAGACGGGCTGCTCGTCGGTGACGCCGGCCATCACGGACTCCTGCGACCGCTCTTGCAGCCGCTCGCGTCCGCGTCGGACCGCGCCCAGGAACTTGTCGAGGTTGACCTCGAGCGTCGAGAGGATCGAATCGGCCCAGTCCTCCATTTCGAGCCGCGTCTCGCGTGCCTGGCGCCGCGCTTCCTCGACGATTTCCTGTGCCTGGCGTTCTGCTAGCTTGACGATCTCGGTCTGGGACGCCTCGCGGACGGCCTGCTCACGGGCCTCGCCAAGGATCCGGTCGCTCTCACGCTTCGCCTCGGCGAGCATCTCCTGCCGCTCCTTGACGATCCAGCGGGCCTGCTTGATCTCCTCCGGAATCGTTGCCCGCATCTGGTCGAGGATGTCGTAGATCTCCTCCCGATCGATGCGGACCTGGTCGGTGAGCGGCACCGCTTTCGCGTTGTGCACGAGGTCGTCCAACTTGTCGATGAGTACGAGTACGTCCATGGTTTGCGGGAGTTTACTCCTGCGGCGACACCGGCGCACCGCCCTTCGGTCGCGGGAACATCTCCTGGAAGCGGCGTGCCACCGGCTCCGGAACGAGGTCCTCCACGTTGCCGCCGAACGACGCGACCTCTTTGACCCCGCTCGAGGACAGGAAGCTGTATTGCGGGCTCGACATCAGGTACATCGTCTCGACTTCCGGCGCGAGATTGCGGTTGAGGTTGTGCATCTGGAATTCCCACTCGAAATCGGAGATCGCGCGCAGCCCTTTCACCATCGTCTTCGCTCCCCAGCGGCGCGCGAATTCGACCACGAGCTCGGAGAAGACCTCGACCTCGATGTTGTCGTTCCCGACGAGCGCATCGCGGAGGAATGCGACCCGGTCCTCGACGGAAAACATGGCCTTCTTGTGCTGGGGATCGCGGATGACGCCGACGACGACGCGCTCGAAGATCCCCGCCGCCCGCGTGATGATGTCCAGGTGGCCGTTCGTCACCGGGTCGTAGCTGCCCGGGCAGATCGCGGTCACGGGCGCGGAATCACTCATGCGCCGGTGAACACCGTCACACGAGACGATCCGTACCGGCGGCTCGTTCGCTTCGGAAGCGGCAGCTCCGGCTCCTCACGTGCGTCCGACTCGACGACGACGAGCCCATCGGGCTCGACGACGGGGGGCACGTGGTTGGCAAGCATGGTCAGGACGCCAGGAAGCATGCGGTACGGGGGGTCGATCAGCACGAGATCGTACCGCCTCCCCGACGCGGCATCGGCCGCGAGCTTGCGCACAGCGTCCTCGCGCAGGACGGTGGCGCCCTCGAGCCCGAGCTTGTCGACGTTGCGGACGATCGTCTCGGCGGCGGCGCGGTCGGCCTCCACGAAGGTCGCGCTCTCCGCGCCCCTGGATAGCGCCTCGAGCCCCATCGCGCCCGAACCGGCGTAGAGGTCGAGCACGTGCATCCCGTCCACGGGCCCGATGAGGTTGAAGACGGCCTCGCGGACGCGGTCGCCGGTCGGACGGGTATCGCGTCCTTTCGGCGCGAAGATCCGCGCTCCCTTATGCGAACCCGCGATGATCCTCATAGATCCGCTCGGCCTCGTCGAGCAGCGGGCCGTCGGAGTCGACCAGGTCGGCCGCCCATGCGCGAGCCTTCTCGATCAGCTTCCGGTCCCT
>DASXRO010000160.1:0-5576 GCA_036506555.1 Gaiellaceae bacterium | reverse complement strand
GGGCCGAACCGCCCGAGTCGGGCCGAGCGCCCGCCTTATCTCTCAATTGCGGTTCGCCAAGTCGCCGACCCCCTCGTCGCTCTTCTCGTGGCGGCCGTCGTCGTCTCCGCGGCCATTGGCGAACGGCTCGACGCAGCGATCATCGGCGCCGTCGTCGTCCTGAACGCGCTGCTCGGCTTCGCGCAGGAGGCGGGGGCGGAGCGCGAGGTGCTCGCGCTCAGGGAGGCCGTCGAGCGGCGCGTCGCCGTGGTGCGCGACGGCCAGGAGGTCGAGGTTTCCGCCGAAGACATCGTCCCAGGCGACCTCATGGTCCTCAGGGAGGGGGACGGAGTCGCTGCAGACGGTCGGCTCGTGGCGGCGCGTGGGCTCGAGGTCGACGAGTCGGCATTGACAGGCGAATCGGTTCCAGTTGCTAAGAGCGGCGATCCCGTCGCGGCGCAGGTTCCGTTCGCGGAGCGGTCCTCCATGGTCTTCGCGGGGACCGGCATCACGCGGGGGCGGGCGCGAGCCGTCGTTACCACCACGGGAGATGCGACGGAGATCGGCGCGGTTGCCGCGCTCACGGCGCGCGCCAAGCCCCCGCGAACGCCCTTCCAGCGCCGGCTCGGCGAGCTCGCTCGGGTGATGGTCGTGCTCGGCGTCGGAATCACCCTCTTTCTCGGCGGCGCGATGCTCGCCCGCGGATCTGCTCTCGACGAGGCTTTCCTCGTCGGCGTCTCGGTCGCCGTCGCCGCCGTCCCCGAGGGACTGGTCGCGACTTTGACCGTGACCCTGGCTCTCGGCGGTAGGGCAATGGCTCGGCGAGGCGCGATCGTGCGGCGGCTTCGCGCGGTCGAGACTCTCGGAGGCGCGACGGTGATCGCGTCGGACAAGACCGGAACGCTCACGCAGAACCGCCTTCGCCTCGCTGCAGTCTGGGCTCTACCCGGCGAGGTCGAGGAGCGCGTGCTGGCGGCGGCTGTCCTCGCTTCCACCGCCGAGATCGTTGACCGGGGCGACGGGCCCGCCGCGGTGGGAGACCCAGTCGAAGGAGCCCTTCTACTGGCCGCCCGCGACCGGGGGCTCGACCCAGGCGATCTGGTCCCCGAAGGATCGGTGCTGGCCGAGATCCCCTTCGACCCTGAGCGGAGGCGCGCCGCGGTCGCGTACTCGGATGGACGACGCATGCGTGTCTTCGCGAAGGGGGCGCCGGAGGTGATCAGCAACCTCTCGAGCGCTTCCTCGGCGACGCGCGAGGCGCTCGAGGAGCAGGCGGGGGCGTGGGCGGCGGACGGACTCCGCGTTCTCGCGATCGCCGAGCGATTCCTTGCGGACCGCGGTCTCGCAGACGACGAGGCGCTCGACGCGGAGCTGCGACTGCTCGGCCTCGTCGCCCTTCACGATCCGCTGCGCCCGCAGGCCGCCGGCGCCGTGCGCCACGCGCTCGAGGCCGGCGTCGACGTCCGCATCCTGACCGGCGACCATCCCGCGACCGCGGATGCGATCGGGCGCGCGCTGCAACTGCCGAGCGACAGGGTCTTCGCGCGCGTCTCGCCGGCGGACAAGCTCGAGCTCGTGCGGCGCTTGCAGCGAAGCGGCGAGGTCGTCGTCGTGACCGGGGACGGGGTCAACGACGCGCCCGCACTTCGCCAAGCCGACGTGGGCATCGCCATGGGCGGCTCCGGCACGGAGGCCGCACGGGAGGCGGCCGACATCGTGCTCACGGACGATGATTTCTCGACGATCGTCGCCGCGGTACGCGAAGGGCGCAGGGTCGGCGACAACGTCCGCAAGTTCGTCGCGTTTCTCCTCTCGGCCAATCTCGGCGAGGTTCTCCTCTTCGCCGCGGCCGTCGGGGCTGGCCTCGGCGTGCCGCTGACGGTCGTTCAGGTGCTGATCATCAACGTGCTCACCGACGGCCTGCCGGCGGTCGCGCTCTCGCGCGATCCTGAGGCGACCGAGGCGATGGCAAGAGGCCCGTTCCGCGGAGGGCGGCTCTTCTCGCGCCGGGTCTGGGGAGGACTCGCCGTTATCGGCGTCCTCGTCGGTCTCGTCGGTCTCGCCGCGTTCCTCGCCGGGCGCACGCTCGGGGACGGGGCGGAGCAGACAATGGCGTTCGCCACCATCGCCGCAGCGGAGCTCACGCTCGTCTTCAGCGTGCGGTCAGTTCGCAGGCCTCCTTGGCGCCTGCCCCGCAACGGGTATCTCGAGGCGGCGGTCCTCGCCTCCGTCGCGCTACTCGTGGCGAGCATCTATCTGCCGGCGCTCCACGAGCCCCTCGGAACGGTCTCACTCGGCCTCGTCGAAGTGGCGATCGTCGCTGTCCTCGCCGCGGCTCCCGTCGTCCTCGTCGAGCTCGTGAAGGCGGGAGCTCCCTTGATGAGAGGCGGTTGCGGGAAATCCGCACGCCGGCTCGGTGGCGACGCGGATGGCAGCTCGGCGCAGGCCGCGCACACTCGTGATTCGTGAATCCACGTCAGCGCGATGCGGGAGGAGAAGGAGGGCCAATGTTCAAGGTGATCATCTGGGCGAGCGACGGCTCGGAGCACGCAGACCGCGCGCTCGATTACGCACGTGAGCTTGCCCAGGCGAATTCGGCGAAGCTCATTGCCGTGCACGTAAAGGAAATGTCCGTCGGGCGCGCCGCCGGCTATCCCGTCCAAATCGACGAGGAGGAGGTCGAACAAAAGATCGAGGGGCAGGCGAGGGACCTGAAGGACGCGGGCGTCAACGCTAGCTACGAGCAACTAGGCACGACGGCCGGAGGCGCCGCCCACGCGCTCGCTGATGCAGCGGAAGAGGCCGGCGGGGAACTAATCGTCGTCGGGACGCGTGGACAAGGCCCCATCTCCGGCTTGCTGCTCGGAAGCGTGACGCAACGGTTGCTGCACGTCGCACCCTGCCCGGTCCTCGCCGTTCCTCCGTCAAGGCCTCGTAACGAGAACGTTCAAAGTTGATGCGCGCCGCGACGCAGAAGCACGGCGGCGACTTCAGGTCGCGCATCCGCAGTTAACCGAGGCGCGAATCAGGGCGGCTTCCGATGCCCGCGGGGCCACCGACGCGGACCATTGCCGGGAAGGATGAGCGGGCGCTCTTCAGGAGTTCGCTTTGAGCAGAAGGAGGTCGGAGAAATGAAGATCAAGGAGGCCGCAACCGAGTTTCTGGCCAGCAGGCGAGTGGCGGTGACTGGCGTCTCCAGGCACCCGAAGAGCCATGGAAGCAACGTCGTGTACCAGCGCCTCCGCGAGCGCGGCTACGACGTCTTCGCCGTCAATCCGAACGCAGACGAGGTCGAAGGTGATCCGTGCTATCACGACCTCCGTTCGATCCCCGGCGGCGTGGACGCGGTCGTGATCGGAACGAGGCCCGAGATCGCCGAAGAGACGATGCACGAGTGCGCCGATCTCGGCATCAAGCACGTGTGGATGCACCGCGGCCCGGGTGCCGGGAGCGTCTCCAAGGCGGCCACCGAATACGGCCGGCAGCGGGGCATCGCTGTCATCGACGGCGGCTGCCCGCTCATGTTCGACCCGACCGCCGACCGCGGGCACAAGGCGATGCGCTTCGTCTTCACCCTCAAGGGCAACGTCCCGAAGGACGTCTGAGTGGCGACTCGCTCACCTCGCCCCCGACAAAGAAGGAGGCAGGCACGTGGAACTGACCTCACGTGAGACCTGGACATTGATTCACGGTCTCATTCTCGGCTCGCTCTTCCTGCTCGCCTTCGCGGGCGGGCTCGCGGGCCTGTACAGCTTCCGCACCGAGCTGGTAACTCCCGAGGGGATCCGGGAGCGGCTCTTTCGCCTCCGGGTGGGCGTGACCGGGATGGCGCTGCTTGCCTGGGCGACGGTCATCACCGGCACCTGGGTTGTCTACCCCTGGTACCGGGAGTCGCTCGCGGGTAAGTCGCTCGCCGCCTGTCAGGGCTTGCAGGCTCCCAACGACAAGTGCTCGCCGAAAGACTTCCTGCTCTCGAACGCGTCGGGCCACACGAGCAACTGGCACGAGTTCGGGATGGAGTGGAAGGAGCACATCGCCTGGATCTCGCCGATGCTGGCGACGGCGGCCGCGTTCCTCGTCCTCTACTACGGCCGCAACCTCGTCGTGGACAAGCGGCTGCGCATGATCGTCCTCGTCCTCTTCGTCGCGGCGTTTACGACGGCCGCGATCGCCGGCCTCTTCGGCGCCTTGATCACGAAGGCCGCGCCCGTCCACTGAAAGGAGACCCAATGAGCGTCGAGCCGACAACTTCCGAAGGCGTCCGGCAGCCGTTTCCATCCGAAGGCGCCCGCCCATTTGGCCCCGCCGCTGCCGTCATGCTCGCAGCTGCTGCCGGCGTCTTCATTCTCGGGCTGCTGACGACGCTCGCAGAAGCCAGCACCGGAATCAAAGACGCGCTGCAGTGGAGCGACCGCGTCGGACCCCTCTCCGGCAAGACGATCATCGCCGCAGCCGTGTTCTTTGCCGGTTGGGCTTTGCTTGGGACTGTGCTGCGCACCGCGGAGCCGCCGTGGAAGAAAGTCGTCTACGGGACCGGTGCGCTGATCGCGCTCGGGTTCCTGATGACCTTCCCCACCTTCTTCCAGGCATTCGTACCCGAATAGCCGCCCAGAGAAGTCGCAGCCCGAATCAGCTTAGGCGCGCATTGGCAACTCAGCCGGTCATTGTCTGTCTAGGCAACTACCGCGATCGACTTACTCGCCAGTTATTCGCCAGTGAGCATCGGAGACAGTGGACTTCCAACAGACGCCTACGGACTTCGGTAGCGGAGTGCGGGCAAGAGACTGCCACGGAGAACCGGCGCCGCCTTCTCGGGTGCGAGTTCATCGATCTGCAGCGTCTCGGCCCGTCCTGCGCGGGTAAGTGTGACCTCGCCGGGAGCGCGTGCATTGTGCCTGGGGCTCTCGGGCGCTGACCGGCTAGCTCGCGAACTCGAGACGAGGTCTACTTGCCACCCCGTCGGCCCCGCCCGGCCTCGCGACCGCTGAAGACGTCGAAGATGATGCAACAGAGGAGCGCGACTGCCCAGTCGTTCCAAGTGCCGAACCATTCGAGGTTCGGAGTTCCCTTCACAAGCCAGAAGATGAGCCAGACGAAGGTCGCCACGGTCTACGGCTCGTCGCCGATCACGGACGGGCGAATCATGTTGGTGTCCTGGTGCTCCGCAAATGGCCCGATCCGCCACTCGAAGCGCGTCTTGCTCCAGGCAGGCGACGTCTTGCTCATCGTTTCCTCGGCGCCACTCTCGCACTCAATCCTCGACAGGCAATCGGCGTCATCCCCGATTGCGGTAGCGGATCATCCGCAGACCGATAGGGCGGTCTGCGTCTTTCCCGTAGAGGGATCAGGGTTGTCCCCGATTGAGCGGGCCGGACGCGGAACGTAGAGTCGCGCAAATGCGCGAGCGCGACAGCGTCCTGATCGGCCTCATCGGCGGCATCGTCCTCGTCGCGCTCGTCATTGTCGGCATCCTGTCCTGGGCGGTGGGTCACGGCACGGCCAAGACGACGACCGTTACGCTCGCTGGCGCCGCTTCGACGCCCCCGACAATCGAGGTGGATCCGCAGGTCGCCGCCGGGGCGCATGACTTCGTCCAG
>DASXRO010000159.1:0-17497 GCA_036506555.1 Gaiellaceae bacterium | reverse complement strand
CTCGGAAGGCCGTCGAGGCTCTCGACCACGAGCGGCGTCGCCACGCTGTAGGGGAGGTTCGAGACGAACTTGTTGGGCGCCGGGTCGAGCGCGTCGAGCGGGTACTGGACGGCGTCGTCGAAGACGAGGTTCACGTTCCTGTGGCCGCCGAAGCGCTCGTGCAGATGCGGGGCGAGGCCCGAGTCGATCTCCACGGCGTGGACGAAGCGGACACGGTCGGCGAGATAGGCAGTCAGGACTCCGAGGCCCGGGCCCACCTCGAGGACGACGTCCCCGGTGTGCAGGTCGGCGAGCCTGCCCGCGACGCTGACGATGTTCTCGTCGACGAGGAAGTGCTGGCCCAACTCCCGCCTGCGCGCGAACGGAAGGTTCACGGCAGCCTGAACGCCGTCGCCGCGTTCGCCTCGATCGCCCGCTCGAGCTCCGCAGCATCCTCGCCGCGGACCTCGGCCAGAGCCGCAAGCGTATGGACGACGTTGGCCGGTTCGTTCCGACGGCCGCGCACCGGCTGCGGCGCGAGGTACGGGCTGTCCGTTTCGGCTAGGAGGCGGTCGGGCGGCACGCGCGTCGCGGCCGTGCGGAGGTCGGCCGCGTTCGGGTAGGTGACGTTGCCCGCAAAGGACACGTACCAGCCGTGTTCGAGTGCCGGCTCGAGGAGGCCGAGCGACGAGAAGCAGTGGAGGACGACCGTGACCGCGGAAGGAAGCCCGCTCAGGACAGCGGCCGTCTCTGCATCGGCCGCGCGCGAGTGGACGACGAGCGGCTTCCCGAGGCGCGTGGCGAGGTCGGCCTGCGCCCGAAAGACCTCCAGCTGGCGGTCGCGCGGGGAGTAGTCGCGGTAGTGATCGAGCCCCGCCTCGCCGACCGCGACCGCCCTCGGGTGCGCGAGCAGCTCCTCGAGCTCGGCGACGTCGTCGGAGCCGACCTCGCCCGCTTGATGCGGGTGCAGCCCGAGCGCGGCGAAGACTCCCGCCTCCCGCTCGGCGATTGCGAGCGCCTCGCGACAGGAGTCGAGGCCTGAGCCGACGGCGATGACGCGCTCGACGCCGGCCGCGCGAGCGCGCGCCAGGACATCCGTCGCCTCTCCGTCGAGGGCGTCGAGATGCGCGTGCGTGTCGATCACGTCAGGCTGCGGTCGCGGGTCGCTCGACCCGCGGGAACAGCGGCGCCGCAGGCTCGATGCCCTCGACCGGCACCGCCTTCCCCGGAGCGACACCCTCCCAGGCGAGATCCTCGGACTGCCTGAGCGCCTCCAGGATGCGCGGCCCTGTCTCGGGGAGATAGGGCGAGAGCGCGATCGCCACAGCCCGGAGCCCGTCGGCCAGCTCGTACAGGGTTCGATCGAGCTCTGGAGCAAGCTCGTCCCGCTTCGCCAGCTCCCAGGGCTTACGCTCCTCGACGAGCGCGTTGAGCGAACGCACCTGCCGCCAGATGCGCTCCAGGGCGCCCGTGATGTCAAAAGCGTCGAGCTGTTGCGCGACGTCGCCGCCGAGGGTCGCGAGGCCGCTCTCCGCGTGGGAAGCGCCGGGCGCCTCGGGCAGCCGGCCGTCCCGGTAGCGGGCGATCATCGCCGTCGTCCGCGAGACGAGGTTGCCGAGGTCGTTGCCGAGCTCGCGCTCGTAGCGCTCGTGCACGCCGTCCAGGGAGACGTTTCCGTCCTGGCCGAACTGGACTTCCCGCGCCAGGTAGAAGCGCACGGGGTCGGCGCCGTAGACGTCGATCAGGTCGAGCGGGTCGATGACATTTCCGAGCGACTTGGACATCTTGCGCTCGTCGAGGAGCAGATAGCCGTGCACGAACAGCTGCTTCGGAACGTCGAGGCCCGCGGCGAGGAGAAGGGCCGGCCAGATGACGCAGTGGAACTTGAGGATGTCCTTCGCAAGGACGTGGCGCACCTCGGGCCAGAGCTTCGGGCGCAGGTCCTTGCCTTCACGCGCGAAGGCAAGGGCGCTCCAGTAGTTGATGAGCGCGTCGACCCAGACGTAGATGACCTGGTCGGGATCCCAGGGCACGGGGACGCCCCACGTCTCCGTCGCGCGGCTGACACTGATGTCGTCGAGGCCTTGCTCGATGAAGCTCCGCGCCTCGTTGTAGCGAAAGCGCGGCAGGACGAACTCCGGATTCGCGTCGTAGAGGGCCAGCATGCGCTTCTGGTACGAGGACAGGCGGAAGAACCAGTTCTTCTCCTCCACCCGCTCGGGAACGATTCCGTGCACGGGACAGCGCCCGTCGATGAGCTCGGCCTCCGTGTAGAACGCCTCGCAGCGAGGGCAGTAGAGCCCCGAGTACACCCCTTCGTAGATCTCACCCGCGTCGTAGATCCGCTGGACGAACTCCTGCACCGCGGCCTCGTGGCGGGGGTCGGTCGTGCGGATGAAGAAGTCGTTGGAAGCGTTCACCCGAGCCGTCATCGCTTGAAATGCCGCGGCGTTGCGGTCGACGAACTCCTTCACGTCGAGCCCCGCCTCCTCGGCGACGCGCGGGATGTTCGACCCGTGCTCGTCCGTGCCGGTGAGAAAGAACGTCTCCTCCCCGCGCTGACGGTGGTGGCGGGCGAGAATGTCCGCGGCGATCGTCGTGTACGCGTTGCCGATGTGCGGCGTCGCGTTGACGTAGTAGATGGGTGTCGTCAGGTAAAAGCTCATCCCCGGCAATCATAGGGACGGCCTGCCGCCCGACTCCGCTCTGGCTCAGGGTTAGAAACGGCAAGGCCGGGGGACTCTCAAGCCGATAGCCGCATGGGCGAGGACCACGGCGCGACGCGATGAGGACGGAGAGCTCGGTGAAGCCGATAGCCCGCACGACGCGGGGAGCGACGAGGACAGGGATCATCCGGCACATCGACGAACTCGGCCGGATCGTCATCCCGATCGAGATCCGGAAGCGCTTCGGCCTGGGCGAGAAAGATCCCCTCGAGATCTCCGTCAAGGACGAGACGATCCTTCTCTCGAAGCCGCAGACCTCGTGCGTCTTCTGCGGGAGGAGAGGCTCGCTCGACGAGTTCCGCGGCCGCGCGGTGTGCCGCCCTTGCATGACGGATCTGGCGGCACAGGCCTAGCCCGGCCGCCGCTGCCGCGACGACGAACGCCAGGAGCAGGCCCCACGGCGTGGGAACGTCGCTTCTCTCTCCCTCGCCCGTAGACGCCTCGGGCTCATGCACCGGCGCCCTCGCGCTCTTCCGAGCCGACGCGGCAAACACCGGCCGGTCGACAGGAGGATGCGGAAGCGCCGGCCGGTGATTCTGATGCCGGCCCGGATGGCCCACGCCCACCGGAGCCGGGGCGGGTGCCGATGCGGGATCGCCGCTCGGAGCCGCGGCCGGCGGCAGGCTGGGCTCCGGAGGCGAGACGTTTTCGGCCGGTGGCGGCGCGTCCGCCCCGACCGGGGCGGGCGCAGGCTCGGACGCAGGCGCGGGCTCGGGCGCGGGAGCCGCTCGCGAGGGTAGCAAGCCGAGCGGGTCGTGGTAGCCGTTCGGGTCGGCGGTCAGGCGGATGCCGAGGTGGACGTACGGGTCGGGAAGCTCGGCCTCCCCGCTTGGACCGACTGTGCCTACCGAGGCCCCCTCGGCGACGTCGGCTCCCCGGGCCGCGCCGATCGTCCCGAGATGGACGAGGGTGACCGAATAGCCGTCCGTCGTTCGGATCGTGACGGTGCGTCCGCCGCCCGGAACGGTCCCGGCAAAGCTCACCGTGCCGCTGGCGGGAGCGCGCACGGTCGTTCCGGTCGGAGCACCGATGTCGATGCCGCGATGCTGCCCGGCGGCGTACGGATCGTCGCCGAGGATGAAAGGTCTTAGCACCGGCCCATCCACGGGCCAGGTCCAGGCGAGCGCGGGCTGCACGCCGACCTGGAACGCGAGGAGGACCGGAAGCAGGATGACGATGCGTCTCATCGCCTGCTCCTCCTCGTTGTCTTGTTTGGAAACGGACCGAGCGTAGCAAGACACTCGGACGTTGTCAACTTAGGCTACAGCGACTCCCGATAGAGCCGGTTGCGGGGCAAGCCGGTGAGACGGGCTACGAGGTCGGCGGCGTGCCGGCGCGGGATCCCGGTGTCGACGAGCTCCGCCACGGCGGCCACGGCCTCCTCCCCGTGGGTGTCGCCCCGCTCGCCCCCATCCGGGCCGAGCACGAGCGTCACCTCGCCCTTGGGCGCCTCGCGAAAGTGTTCTGCGACCTCCCGCGCCGAGCCACGAACGACCTCCTCGAAGCGCTTGGTGAGCTCACGGCAGACGGCGACAGGACGCTCCGGCGCGGCCGCCGCAAGGGAGGCCAGGCTCGACGGCAGCCGCCTTGCCGACTCGAAGGCGACGACGGGCCATCCCCAGCCGCCGCTCTCCTCCCACAGGCGGGCGCGGGCCTCGTTCTCGCGCGGGACGTACCCCACGAAGGTGTAGCGCTCCGCGACGAGGCCGCTGGCCACGAGCGCGGTCTCGATCGCGGACGCCCCCGGGAGCACGGTCACCGCGATTCCGCGCTCGAGCACAGCCGCGATCAGGCGCGCGCCGGGATCGTTGAGCGCCGGCAGGCCCGCGTCGCTAGCCAGCGCGACGCGCTCCCCCGCCTCCAGGCGCGGAAGCATCTCGGCGACTCGCTGCGCCTCGTTGTGTTGGTGGTAGCTCGCCAGCTTCGCGCGGACTCCGTGGCGCTGAAGGAGCGTGCGCGTCCGGCGCGTGTCCTCGCACAGGACAAGGTCGGCCTCACCGAGCTCCCGCAGGACGCGGAGCGTGACGTCCTCGAGGTTCCCGATCGGCGTCGGGCAGACGACGAGCGGCATCAGCGCAGGGCGGGCTCGCCCGCGAGCGCCTCGAATCCGACGAGGCCGGCGCCGATCAACCCGGCCTCGACGCCGAGGAGCGCCGGGACGATCCGCACGAGATCCCGGGCCGGCGCGAGCGCGCGCTCGGCGACGACCCTGCGCGCCGGCTCGAACAGGAGATCTCCCGCGCGCGCGAAGCCGCCGCCGAGCACGACCAGCTCGGGGTTGAAGACGTTGACGAGGCTCGCTATCCCCTCGCCGAGATAGCGCCCGATGCGATCGAGGACGTCGCGAGCGTCGCCCGGCGCCGCCGCGGCCAGCTCGACGGCGAGCACCGCGTCCACGGTCCGCCCGGCAGCCGCGGCCCGTCCGAGATCGCCGTCCGGCCGCTCGGCCGCGATCTTCTGGGCCAGATGGTCGGCCGCCGTGCCCGAAGCGAGCGCCTCCAGATGGCCGAACCCCGGGCACGTTCCCTGACACGGCGGCCCGTCGATGTCGAGCGTGATGTGCCCGAGCTCTCCGGCCGCTCCGATCAGGCCCCGGTAGAGCCGCCCGTCGAGAATGAGGCCGCCGCCGATGCCGGTCCCGAGGGTGAGCATGACCATGTGCCGGGTTCCTCGGCCGGCGCCGAAGCGGTGCTCGGCCAGGGCGGCCGCATTCGCGTCGTTCTCGATGGCCGTCGGGAGACCGAACTTGCCCGATACGAAATCGCGAAAGTCGACACCGGCCAGCGGGATGTTCACGGAGGCGACCGCGCGGCCGGCGTGCTGGTCGATGGTGGAGGGAATCCCGACGCCGATGGCCCCCACCGCGTCCTCCAAGACCTCGCCGATCGCGGACTCGAGCTCGGCAAGAAGCGCTTGCTGGCTCGCGAGCGCGGTTGCCCTCACCGTGCGCTTGACGACAACGCCGTCCTCGTCCACGACCCCCGCGAGGAGCTTGGTCCCGCCGAGGTCGACAGCGATCACGCGGGAGCCGGCCATGGTCCTACGGCTACGATAACCCGTCCCGGTGGCCCGCAAGGACAAGCCATACCGCGTCTACAGGGGGGGCCGCGCCAAGGGCCCGATCCGCCACGAGCCGCTCAAAGACGAGCGCGCCGGCCGCGCCGACGGCCAGGATGCCCGCTCCTACAAGGGCCCGAAGGCCCCGCGCAAGCCGCGGCGATGGCGCAGGCGGGCCCTCTGGGCGCTCGTCGGGTTGATGGTGCTCACGGTCGTCTGGGCACTGCTCGGCTACCTCGCGTTCCGCAGCGGCATCAAGGACGCGAACAAGCGCCTCGACCCACGCGCCGCCCGGGCGCTCACGGCCCAGAACGGGCTCCTGCTCACGAACTCGAGCAACATCCTCGTCCTGGGCGCCGACGTGGGCAGCCGCAGCCGGCAGGGGGCCCAGGGCCGCTCGGACACGATCGTCCTCATCCACACGGATCCCGACCGCCACAAGATCGCGCTGCTCTTCATCCCGCGCGATCTCCGCGTGGACATCCCTCTGCACGGAGCGCAAAAGATCAACGCGGCGTACGCGTTCGGCGGGCCGACGCTCGCGATCAAGACCGTCGAGCGCCTGACTGGGCTCCCGATCAACCACGTCGTCGTCGTCGATTTCGCCACGTTCGACGATGTCGTCGACGCGCTGGGAGGCATCACGATCGACGTCCCGCGGCCGATCCTCTCGAACAAGTTCGAATGCCCGCTCAAATCGCGCGCGGAGTGCGACCGCTGGCCGGGCTGGCGCTTCAAGAAGGGCCCCCATGAGATGAACGGGAAGCGCGCGCTCATCTACTCGCGCATCCGCGAAAACCAGCTCGACCCGAACGAGAGCGACTTCACCCGCGGCGAGCGCCAGCAGGCGGTCATCGAGGCGATCGCGGACAAGGCGGTCAGCTTCAACACCTTCATCAAGGCGCCCTTCATCGGCGACGATCTCGTGCGGCCGCTCGCCACAGACCTCTCAGCGGGGCAGATCCTCCAGCTCGGCTGGGTGAAGAAGAGGATGCCCTCGAGCGGACGCCTCCGCTGCCGCCTCGGCGGCACGATCGCCGACATCGGCGGTCAGTCGTTCGTGATCGGAAGCGAGGAGAACGTCTCCGTGATCGCGATGGTCATGGGCAAAACGGCCCCGCAGCCACCGCCGCCCGGCTCCGGTCCGTTCGGCCCCGGGTGCCGCGTCGGGAAGTAGCGGCCGACGCTCAGGCCTCCGCCGGCTTCTTCGGCTCGGGCTTCTTCTCCGGCTTCTCGTCCTTGCGCTTCTCCGGCTGGTCGCCGTCGCTCGACTGGTCCTTCTTGCGCCCGCGGCGGCCGTAGTCGGTCGAGTAGAAGCCGGAGCCCTTGAAATGGATCGCGGCGGGATAGAGAACCTTCACGACGGGGGCGGCTCCGCAGATCTGGCACTCTGACGCAGGCGGATCGCTCATCCGCTGAAACAGCTCGAATGTGTGGCCGTTCGGGCAACGGTACTCATAGATAGGCATCGGAGAAAGGGCCGCTTTGCGGCGAGAAATGCTAGCAGGGAGCACGGCCGTTCCCGGCACTCGGCCTCGTCGAGTGCCAGGCGTGTCCGCCCTCGGGCGCGCGCTCGGGTGGGCGGTCGCGGACGCCTATCGCCTCGGTGTCGCCGCCATCACCGCCGGCCTGGCCGGGTTTCTCCTCCTCCAGGCGATCCACTGGCCCGCGCACGAGGACGAGACGCTCGTCTTCTTCGTCAGCCGCCAGTCGCTGGGCGACCTCTTCTCGACCGTGTTCGAGGAGCGCGGCGGCGCGCCGCTCCACTTTCTGCTCGCGCATGCGCTGACCGGCGTCTGGCCGAGCCTGTTCGGACTACGCCTCATCTCGGTCGTCTTCGCCCTCGCGAGCGTCCCCGTGATGGCGGCGCTGGTCAGGCGGATGACCGACCCGAGGACCGCTCTCCTCTCGACTCTCATCGCCGCGGCGAGCTGGATGGTCGTCTACCACGGGATCTACGCGCGCATGTACAGCCTGTTCCTCTTCACGAGCGCGCTCTCGTTCCTGCTTCTGCTGCGCGCGGTCGGCACCCGTCGCCGGGGAGCGTGGGCCGCCTGGGCCCTGGCCACCCTCGCAGCGATCGCGACGCAGCCCTACGGGGCCTTCGTTCTCGGAATCGGCGCCGTCTACGTCCTCGGCCGCCAGCGACGGCATCCCATTCCGCTTCGGCCCGCGCTTCTTTCCTTCGCCGCCGTCACGCTGCTCGCCCTACCGCTCTGGCTCGTCTACCGCGTGCTCGCGAAGCGCTTCGACGTGGGCGTCACCGGCGACAGCGGGTCGAAGCTCGGGTCGCCCATCGACGTCTTCGCCTACCTCGTGCGGGTGGCCGGCGACTTCACCGCCGGCTGGCCCCTCGCGGTCGCACTGGTCATCGCGGTGGCGGCCTACGGGTTCGTGGTGCTCGCGCGCTCGCGCCCGGCCGCCGCATTCCTCACCGGCGCCGTCGTCCTCCTACCTATCGTCGCCTTTCTCCTCACTCGCTCGGGCAGCAGCGTCTCGCTCGAAAGCCGTCACCTCATCTTCGCGCTCCCGTTCTTCGCCATGCTCGTCGCCGTGGGAATGCGCCGGCTGGCGGCGCTCGCCGGGCCGCGAGCGCCCGCCGCGCTCTCGCTCGGCCTCGGGGTCCTCCTCTCGGCCGAGATCGCCTGGGGCTGGAGCCGGACGCCGTGGATGTACGCAGGAGAGCCGCAGGTCCGGAAGGAGGCTCGCGCCGAGGCGGCCGCGTGGCTGGCTGCGACGAGCCGGCCGGACGACGTCCTCTTCGGCTACGAGCCGCTCTACCTGGACGCCTGGGAGAAGGGAGCGCCCTTCGGCAACTTCATCGTCCAGCGCGCGGATCCGAAGCTGGCCCTCGACACGCTCGGCGAGATCCCGAAGCCGCTCGGCCGCGGCGTCTGGGTCTTCGATGCCACCGACCAGCTCGACATTTCGAAGCAGCGGTTCACGATCCCCGACGTGACCCCGGGGCCGCAGTTCGAAGCGCGGGCGTTCGGACCCTTCCTCGTCATCCGGACGAAGAAGCCGACCGCCACTGCCGAGACATTCCTCCGCGACACGGCCGTCGTCGAGTTCAACGGTCAGATCCTGGGAATCGGCGACGCGGGCCTCAACCACCAGACGGCCGTCACCGCGCTCGCGCGTCTTCATCGAAACCAGTAGCCCGGCTGCGTCACAATTCGCGCATGTCTGCGGCAGGCACGCCCCCGGGCGACGAGCGGAAGATCGCCACGGTCCTCTTCGCCGACCTCGTCGGGTCGACGCAGTTCGCGAGCGACGAGGATCCCGAGCGCGTCCGGGCATTGCTGGAGCGCTTCTACGAGTCCATGGGAGCGGAGATCGAGACGGCCGGCGGCACCGTGGAGAAATTCGCCGGTGACGCCGTCATGGCCGCGTTCGGAGCCCCCGCGGCCCTGGAGGATCACGCCGAGCGCGCCTTGCACGCCGCGCTCGCGATGCAGCGGCGCCTTCGCGAGCTGTTCGGGGACGACCTCGGACTGCGCATCGGCGTCAACACGGGCGAGGTCGTCGTCGGCCGCTCCCGAGAGGGGAGCTCGTTCGTCTCCGGGGACACCGTCAACGTCGCGGCGCGTCTCGAGCAGGCGGCGGGACCGGGCGATGTCCTCGTCGGCGAGCGCACGGCAGCCGCCGCGCGCGGCGCCTTCGAGTTCGAGGAGCCGATGACCATCGAGGCAAAGGGCAAGGCCGGCGGCGTCGCGGCGCGGCGATTGATCCGGTCTCTGACGCTCATGCGGCCGCGCGGCGTGAGCGGGCTGAAGCGGTCCTTCGTGGGCCGCGAGGGCGAGCTCGACCTTCTCCAGGCGACGTACAAGCGCGTCGTCACGGAAGGCCGTCCGCACCTCGTCACCGTCATGGGGGACGCGGGGGTCGGCAAGACGCGGCTCGTCCGCGAGCTCTGGGAGCGGCTGGGCGCAGAATCGCCCGAGCCCCTGCGCAGAACCGGTCGGTGCCTGCCCTACGGCCGTGGCATCACGTACTGGGCGCTCGGCGAGATCCTGAAGGAGCACCTGGGGCTCCTGGAGAGCGATCCGCCCGAGACGGCCCGCGAGAAGCTCGGTGCACACGCGATTCTCGGCCTGGCCCTCGGGCGCGACGTTGGAGGCGACCTCCATCCACTCGCGGCACGGGAGCAGTTACAGGACGCAACCGTCGCGTTTCTCGAAGAGCTGGCCTTG
The DNA here is from genome assembly GCA_036506555.1 of Gaiellaceae bacterium. Lineage (GTDB taxonomy): Bacteria > Actinomycetota > Thermoleophilia > Gaiellales > Gaiellaceae > JAIBJP01. The sequence goes on along the minus strand of DASXRO010000159.1, from coordinate 7,542 downwards.
GAGCGCCCGCTGGTCATGCTCGTGGAGGACATTCACTGGGCCGAGGAACCGTTGCTCGACCTGCTCGAGCGAGTCCTCCGCGACATGCGCGGCCCGCTGCTCATTCTCGCGACGGCCCGGCTCGAGCTCCTCGATCGCCGTCCGTCCTGGGGAGGCGGGCGCCGAAACATGACGATCCTCGGCCTCGAGCCTCTCTCGACGGACGATACGAGCCACATGCTCGACGAGCTCCTGGCCGCGGACCTCCCGGAGCGTGTCCGTGACGTCATCGTCTCTCGCGCCGAGGGGAACCCGTTCTTCGTCGAGGAGCTCGTTGGTAGCCTCACCGACGCCGGCGTCTTGCAGCGCGAGAACGGTTCGTGGCATGCGCGCGAGCTTCCGGCCGGCTACACGGTTCCAGACTCGGTCCAAGCCGTCGTCGCAGCCCGGATCGACCTCCTCGGCGAGGTCGAGAAGGACGCGCTGCAAGCGGCGGCCGTGATCGGCCGCGTCTTCTGGCCTGGGCCCGTGCGGGATCTCCTGGGCGGCGCCGAGCCGGACTTCGCGGCGCTCGAGGAGCGGGACTTCGTCCGCAGGCGGGCCGGCACGTCACTCGCCGGCGAGCGCGAGTTCGCCTTCAAGCACGCGCTGACGAGGGAGGTCGCCTATGCCTCCCTCACCAAGGCCCGGCGTGCGCGCCTGCATGCGGAGTTCGCCGGCTGGCTCGAGCGCGTCGGCGAGGGACGCGACGAGTGGGCCGCGCTCCTCGCCCACCATTACACCGAGGCCGTGCGGCCAGAAGACGCGGACCTGGCCTGGCCTGGCGAGGCATCCGAGCTCGAGCGGCTGCGTGCGAGGGCGGTGTGGTGGTTACGTCGCGCCGCCGACCTGGCAATCGGACGCTACGAGATCGACGACGCGCTCGCCATGCTGCAACGGGCGGTCGAGCTGGTCACCGACGACACCGCGCGCGGCGAGCTCTGGCGGACGATCGGTCGCTCGCACGCTCTCAAGTTCGACGGGCCTCCCTTCTGGGAGGCGATGGAGAAGGCGATCGAGCTGAGCGAGGACAGCGCGACCACCGCCGCGCTCTACGCTGAGCTCGCACTCGAGACGACCGGGCGTTCGGGAATGTGGAGGCGCCTGCCGGATCACGATCTCGTGGCGGGTTGGATCGACAGGGCGATCGAGCTTTCGGCGCCGGAGACTCCCGCACGGGTGAAGGCCATGATCGCCCGCTGCTACTGGGACATCGAGAAGTCGGCTGAGCTCGCGCGTGATGCATCCGCGCTGGCCGACCGTCTCGGCGACCCAGACCTGCGTTCGTACGCCTTCGACGCGCGCGTGGTGACCGCGTTCGGCACCGAGAACTTCGACGAGGCCATGCACTGGGCCCAACGGCGCCTCGACCTCGCCGAGGAAGTGCACGATCCCGATCATCTCGCCGACCTCTACGCGACCGGTGTCCCCGTCTGCGTCTTGGCCGGCCGTTTCCGCGAGGCGCGGCGGCTCGCGGCGCTCAACGAGAAGATCGGAGCGAGCCTGACGGCCCACCATCAGATTCACGGAATCGCGGTGCTTCTCGAGGTCGACGAGCTCACCGGCGAGTGGGGTCGCATCCGCGAGCTGATCCCCCGTGTCGAGGCGGCCGTAGAGGCAAACCTCGATACCCCCTGCGTCCGAAATTCCCGGTCGCTCCTCGTCTGCGCCGTGGCAAGCGCGGAGCTCGGAGACCAGGCGACGGCGCAGCGACTCGAGGAGAGCGCGCAAGAGATCGGGCAGCATGGCTACACCGACGCGCTCGTGGCCCCCCGGCTTCGACTCGCCCTCGGACGAGGCCAGACGGATCTCGTCCGCAGCCTCCTCGACGAGACGTTTCCGCTCCGGCGGCAGTACTGGTTCTTCATGGCCGGCGTGACGGCTCAGTTGGACGCGCTTGCCGAGCTCGGCGAGCGTCGCCGAGTCGAAGAAGAGGCGGCACGCTACGAGCACGCGCCGTTCCTCGCTCCGTTCACGCTGCGCGCACTCGGCGTAGTTCGGGAAGACCACGACTTGATCCGGCAGGCGCTCGAGCGCTTCGAGGCGCTCAAGCTCGGCTGGCATGCCGAACAGACGCGCGCGTTGCTCTAAGAACTCGTTTCTTGCTGCTCGCGCTCGATGAGCTCCTGGTAGCAGGGGGCCTGCTCGAAGGCGGCCAGCCCGGCCGGTGTCGCGCGCTTCGCGGGCCGGGATTTCATGCGCATGCGACCGGCCGCGGCGAGGCCGGCGGCGCTCCCGAGGAGCCCGCCGAGGAGGAAGGAGCGCAGACGGCGTCCGCGTTCGGATTGCATCTCCCGAAAAATGCCACAGATGATCTGTGCTCTGGGGGATCTGCTCCTCGACGTCATCGTCCGCCTGGAAGGCCCGATCGCGGAAGATACGGACACGTATGGGCGCACCAGGCTGGGAGCAGGCGGCCAGGCGGCGAACGTGGCCGCCTGGGTGGCGGCCCTCGGCGGGGAAGCCCGCTTCGTCGGAAAACGGGCGCGCGACCCGGCCGGGCGGCTCGTTGCCGAGGAGCTTGCGCGTCGCGGAGTCGACATCGTCGGCCCCGAGGAGGAGTCCGGGACCGGCACCGTCGTCTCGATCGCGACGCCGGACGGAAGGCGCACGATGCTGAGCGACCGGGGCGTGTCCGTGGAGCTTCGACCGAGCGAGGTCGAGCAGGCCTACGTCGCGGGATGCGAGCACCTCCACCTTCCGGCGTACAGCCTCCTTGCATCGCCGATTCGCGAAGCGGCCCTCGAGCTCGCCGAGCTCGCACCGCGGATCAGCGTCGACCTGTCCTCCACGGCAGCGCTCGAAGCGGCGGGGATAGGGCGTTTCAAGGCGTTGCTCTTGGAGCTCGGCCCCGACGTCGTCTTCGCCAACGAGGAAGAGGCCGAGCTCGTCGGCGAGCTGGAGGTCGAGACCTTCGTGGTCAAGCTGGGGGCACGTGGATGCCTCGTTCGCAGCGGCGACGCGGAGCGCTCCTACCCCGCGCAGCCCGCCGAGGTGGTCGACTCGACGGGCGCGGGGGATGCGTTCGCGGCCGGTTTCCTGCTCGGCGGCCCCGACCTCGCGCTGTCCGCGGCAGCGCGCTGCGTGGCGACGATGGGAGCGATGCCCTAGTGGCCGAGCTCCTCCGCATCCACCCGGAAGTGCGGGCGGCGCTCGAGTCCCGGCGCCCAGTCGTCGCGCTCGAGACCACGCTCGTCGCGCACGGCTTTCCCGACGGAGTCGGCGCCGAGGTCGCGGCCGACGCGGAACGGAGGGTTCGGGTCGCTTGGGCGGTTCCCGCGACGGTGGGCGTCATCGACGGACGCATTTGCGTCGGGCTCGAGGAAGGCGAGCTCGAGCGCTTCGCGACGTCGCCCGAAGCCCGCAAGGTCGGCCCGCGTGACCTGGCCGCGTGCGCGATGAAGAACGAGCTGGGCGCGACGACCGCTGGGGCGACCCTTGCCGTGTGCCGTGCGGCGGGAATCGGCTTCATGGGGACCGGCGGAATCGGCGGCGTCCATCGCGGGTTTGCGGAGACGCTGGACGTCTCCGCCGACCTGGGCGAGCTCGCGCGCACCGAGGCGCTCGTCGTCTCGGCGGGAGCCAAGTCGATCCTCGACGTGGCGGCGACGGCCGAGGTGCTCGAGACGCTTGGCGTCCCCGTCCTCGGCTGGCGCACTGACGAGATCCCGCTCTTCTACCGGGCCGGCGGCGGCCCGCCGGTCTCGCAGCGCGTGCAGAGCGTGGAGGAGGCCGCCCAGGTGGCGCAGTTCCACTGGCGCCTGGGACGGCACTCGGGCATCGTCCTCGCACGCCCGCCGGAGCAGAGCATCAACGTCGAGCCGCTGATCGAGGAAGGGCTTGCCGAAGCACGGAACCGCGGCATCCGCGGCCAGGCCCTGACACCATTCGTCCTCTCCTACCTGCACGAGGCGAGCGACGGGCGCACGATCGAGCTCAACAAGCTCTTGATCGCCGAGAACGCGGCGCTCGCGGCCGAGGTGGCGGTCGCCTACTCCAGGCTGACGTGAGGATTTGCGTACCTGTCGCGGCGCTGGCGATCGCTGCCGGCACGAGCTGCGGGGGGCTCGCCGGGTAGGACTACTCGTCGATTCGCTCGATGGCGACGATGTCGTCTTCCTCGAACTCGACCTCCCCGGCCCTCCCCCAGCCGACGATGTCGCCGCTCGGGAGGATCGCGACCGGCGCAATCACGGTGCCGTCGTGCAGAAGGAGTCGCGCCTGGTGCGTGCCGAAGGCATCCTCGGGCCACCCGGCCACCTCGGCCCGGAGCCAGTCCGGCAACCTCGGCGGGTCCTTCATGCGAGCTTCAGTCGCCGAGGAGGCTGAGCAGGTCCTCCACCTCGAGCATCTCGTACGACTCGGTGTGCACGCTCCCGCGCGCGCCGAGCGCGACCGAGACCTTGGCGATCGCAGAGGCGTCCGCCGCCTCGACGATGTTGACGAAGTCGTGCGGTCCGAGGAGGAACCATTGGTGCAGCACCTTGACGCCCAGCTCCTCCACGTCCTTGTTCACCTCGCGCACCCGCTCCGGATTGGCGCGCAGGGTCTGGAGGCCCTGCTCGCTCAGGGTGGACAGCATCAGGTACTTCGGCATCGACGCCTCCTACGCTCGCTCGCCGCGCGAGGATAGCGCCCGCGCCTTCTGCTCGAAGTAGAGGACGCTGAGGGCCAGGAAGAAGAAGGGCGCCAGCACGACTTGCGACAGCGCCACCGCGACGGTCTCCTCGTTGTCGGCAAAGCCGGCGAGGGCGGCGGCGAGCACGATTCCGAGGACGATGTAGGCGATCACGAGGGCGCAGACGACTCCGATGGCGTGCAGGAGCTCCACCCGGGCCAGGCGCACCGAGCCGTAGAGCGAGGACTCGAGCCGGCTGTACCACGTGGTCGCCTCGGGGTCCCGCTCGAGCATCGCCACCGGGATCGAGAAACCCATGGCGCCGAGCCACGCGGCGGCGACGAGAAAGAGGTACAGCTGGCCGAGCGCGAGCGCGAACGGCACGGCGACGATCACGGTCAGGACGAGGAGCGTCGGCAACCGGGCGAGCGTCTGGGCCCAGGCCTCCCCGATGCTGTCGCCTGCTGCGAACCGCGCCGCAGCAGCGTAGGTGGCGGTGAAGGCGAGGGAGACGACCACCACGTCGAGCGCGGCGTGAACGTAGAGGGTTGCGACGAACGCGCCCGCGACCGGTAGCCCGAGCCCGAGCGCGCTCACGAAGCGCTCGCCGTAGACGCGCACCGTCTCGGCGAGCAGCTCGCTGAGGCCCAGAGGCCGCTCGATCCTCATCAAGCGCTCGCGACGTCTGCCGGCGCAGCCGTTAAAGGAGTCATGACGCGAAGATCCGAAGTGGTTGCGTGGAGTCTCGTGATGATCGCGATGCTCCCAGGTTCAGCGTTTCTCTGGTTCGTCGGGGGCGTCGGCGCATGCGGAGAAGACGCAGGCGACAGCCCGCCCGAGAGTCTGGGCGACCAGCTGTGCACCACGTTTGTGGAGCCAGTCGCGCCCTGGGCCTCGCTAGCTGCAACCCCGCTCGCGCTCGGGCTCGTGGCGGGGCTCGTCGCCATCGCGAGGAGACACCGGTTGCTGTTGGTCTTCGCGACGATTGCCCCTCCCTTTCTCCTGGTGCTTGGAGTCTTCGCCCTGCTGGCGGCGTTCTAGGCCGCGGTCGCGACGGCTGCCGTCTTCTCGAAGACGAGCTCATCGTCGGAGGCGTCGACGCGCACGGTGTCGCCCTCGGCGAACTCCCCCTCGAGGAGTCGGACCGCGAGCCGGTTCTCGACCAGGCGCTGGATCGCGCGCTTCAGCGGACGCGCGCCGTACGTGGGATCCCAGCCGGCGTCGGCGAGAAACTCCTTCGCGCCGGGCGTGAGCTCGATCCCGATTCCCCGCTCGGCCAGGCGCGCCTGGAGTCGCTGCAACTGGAGCTCGACGATGTCGGCGAGCTGCTCGCGCGTCAACGGATGGAAGACGACGACCTCGTCGATCCGGTTCAGGAACTCGGGTCTGAAGATCGCGCGCAGCTCGTCCTCCGAGCGCAGGTTCGAGGTCATGATGATCACGGTGTTGCGGAAGTCGACCGTGCGGCCCTGGCCGTCGGTCAGGCGGCCATCGTCGAGGATCTGGAGCAGGACGTCGAAGACTTCGTTGTGCGCCTTCTCGATCTCGTCGAGGAGGACGACCGAGTATGGACGGCGACGCACGGCTTCGGTCAGCTGCCCGCCCTCCTCGAAGCCGACGTACCCGGGTGGAGCGCCGACGAGGCGTGACACGGTGTGGCGCTCCTGGTACTCGGACATGTCGAGCCGGACCATGGCCCGCTCGTCGTCGAACATGAACTCGGCGAGGGCGCGGGCGAGCTCGGTCTTCCCCACTCCGGTCGGGCCGAGGAAGATGAACGAGCCGATGGGCCGGTTGGGGTCCTGGAGGCCGGTGCGCGCACGGCGCAGGGCGTTCGCCACCGCCTCGACAGCCTCCTCCTGGCCGATGACGCGCTGGTGCAGGCGCTCCTCCATGTGGATGAGCTTCTCGGTCTCGCCCTCGAGGAGGCGGGAGACGGGAATCCCGGTCCAGCGGGCGACGACCGCGGCGACGTCGTCCTCGTCGACCTCCTCCTTGACCATCGGCTCGAACTCGGAGGCCTCGCGTTCGGCGAGCTCCTGCTCGAGCGCCGGCAGCTCCCCGTAGCGGATCTCGGCGACTCGCTGGAGGTCGCCCTGCCGCTCGGCGCGCTCGGCCTCCATGCGCAGGTCGTCGATCTTCTGAGTGATCTCCTTGACGCGGTCGAGCGCCTCCTTCTCCTTGGCCCAGCGGGCAGCGAGCTCGTCCCGGCCCGACTTTGCCTCGGCGAGCTCGCGCTCGAGGGGCTCCTTGACCTCCTTGGACTCCTTTCCCATCGCCGCGAGCTCGATCTCGAGCTGGCGCACGCGCCGCTCGGCCTCGTCGAGCTCGAGGGGCGCCGAGTCGATCTCCATGCGCAGACGCGAGGCGGCCTCGTCGACGAGGTCGATCGCCTTGTCGGGAAGGAAGCGGTCGGCGATGTAGCGGTCGGAGAGGACGGCTGCGGCTACGAGCGCGGCGTCGCGGATACGAACGCCGTGGTGCGCCTCGTAGCGTTCCTTCAGCCCGCGCAGGATGGCGATCGTGTCCGCGACCGACGGCTCGCCCACGAAGATGGGCTGGAAGCGGCGTTCGAGCGCTGCGTCCTTCTCGATGTGCTTGCGGTACTCGTCGAGCGTCGTCGCGCCGACGGCGCGCAACTCGCCACGGGCCAGCATCGGCTTGAGCATGTTGGCCGCGTCGACGGCGCCTTCAGCTGCGCCGGCGCCGACGATCGTGTGCAGCTCGTCGATGAAGAGGATGATCTGGCCCTCCGAGGCCTTGATCTCGTTGAGGACGGCCTTCAGGCGCTCCTCGAACTCCCCTCGATACTTCGAGCCGGCGAGGAGAGCGCCGATGTCGAGGGCCCAGACGCGCTTGCCCTTGAGGCCCTCGGGCACGTCTCCGGCGACGATCCGCTGCGCGAG
>DASXRO010000158.1:0-2030 GCA_036506555.1 Gaiellaceae bacterium | reverse complement strand
GAGTCGGCCTCCCGCGGCGAGCACCTGGTCGTCGCGACTGGCACCGCGAGCGGCAAGACGCTCGCTTTCAACCTCCCGGTCCTCGACGCTTTGGCCGCCGAGCCCAAGCTGCGCGCCCTCTACCTCTATCCGACGAAGGCGCTCGCGCAGGATCAGGCCAGGGCGCTCGCCTCCTACGGAGTGCCCCGTCTCCGGCCGGCCATCTACGACGGAGACACGGAGACCGAGCGGCGCTGGCAGATTCGCAAGTGGGCGAACGTCATCCTCACGAACCCGGACATGCTCCACGTCGGAGTCCTCCCTCACCACGACCGCTGGGGAGACGTTCTCCAGAACCTCCGCTACGTCGTCGTGGACGAAGCGCACGTCTATCGGGGCGTCTTCGGCTCGCACGTGGCGAACGTCCTCCGGCGCTTACGCCGCGCTGCGGCGATCTATGGCGCTGAGCCGCAGTTCCTGCTGGCCTCGGCGACCATCGCCAACCCCGGCGAGCTGGCCCGGTCCCTCCTCGGGGTGGAGGTGACGGTCATCGGCGACGACGCCGCCCCCCGTGCCGCGCGCACCGTCGCGTTCTGGAACCCGCCGGTCCTCGACGAGGAGCTCCAGCTCCGTGCGAGCGCGCTGGGTGAGGGTTCACGCCTGCTGGCCGACCTCGTCCAGCGCGGGCTGCGCACCATCTGCTTCGCCAAGTCCCGCAAGTCGGCCGAGCTCATCCACCGGTTCGCCGTCGAGCGGGTCGGGCCAGAGCTCGCGGAGCGACTCTCCCCCTACCGCGCCGGCTACACGCCGGCACAGCGCCGCGACATCGAACGCCGTCTCGTCGAAGGCGAGCTCCTGGGGGTCACGGCGACGGACGCTCTCGAGCTCGGCATCGACATCGGGCTGCTCGACTGCGCGATCTCCGTCGGCTTCCCCGGGACGGTGGCCAGCCTGCGGCAGCAATGGGGACGCGCGGGCCGCCGTACCAAGGGCCTCGCCGTGCTCGTCGCGAGCGAAGACGCGCTGGACCAGTTCTTCATGCGGGAACCCGAAGCGCTCATGGAACGACGCGTCGAGGCTGCGATCCTCGACCATTCGAACCCACGTGTCCTCGACGGCCATGTTCGCGCGGCGGCCTTCGAGGCTCCCTTGGACGAGGGCGACACGCCGTTCCTGGGGCCGGAGGCTCTCCAGCGCGCGGAAGCCCTGGTCGAGACGGGCGACCTCCAGCTGACGAAGGCCGGCTATGTGTGGTCCGGTCGCGATTACCCCGCGGCGCGCTTCTCGCTCCGTTCCACAACGCCCGATGCCTTCTCGGTGGTCGATGTCGCAACCGGATCGATGCTGGGCGTCGTCGAGCGTGAGCGCGCCTACTCGACGGTTCACGAAGGAGCGATCTACCTGCACCTGGGGGAGTCCTACCGCGTGCTGGAGCTCGACCTGGAGGCGCGCACCGCTCTCGTCGAGCCCTTCACGAGCGATTACTACACGCAGCCGAAGAAGGAAACGACCACGGCCATCGAGCGCGCGGAGCTCACGGAGCGCCGTCTGGGAATGGAAGCCTCGTTCGGCACGGTGAGCGTCACCGAGCAGGTGGTGGCGTATCAGAAGAAGGGGATCCGCGACCAGGCGACGCTCGAGCTCGTCGCACTCGAGCTCCCTGAGACCACCTTCGAGACCGAAGCCGTCTGGTACCTACCCGAGCCCTGGATGCTCGAAGGGCTCGAGGCGATCGAGCGTCTCCTCGGCTCGCTCCATGCCGCCGAGCACACGATGATCGCCCTTTTGCCGCTCTGGGCCATGTGCGACCGCTGGGACATCGGCGGCCTCTCGACCAACATTCATTTCCAGACCGGCCGCCCAACGGTCTTCATCTACGACGGCCACGCGGGCGGCGTCGGCATCGCGAAGCGTGGCTTCGACCAGCTCGAGGGTTGGGTAGCCGACACGGAGCGGCTCCTGGCCGGCTGTCCCTGTGAGAGCGGCTGTCCGTCGTGCGTCCAGTCGCCAAAATGCGGCAACCTCAACGAGTTCCTCGACAAGGCCGGCGC
>DASXRO010000157.1:0-2075 GCA_036506555.1 Gaiellaceae bacterium | reverse complement strand
TGGTCCGCGCGGGCCATCCGCAGGGCGATGCGGTGGCGGCCCTCTTCGTCAGCGTCCTCGTCCTCGGAGCGGCGAGCCGCCTGATCAAGACGAACGTCGACGTCCTCATGGATCGCGTTCCCGCCCGCGAGAGAGATGCCGCCCAGGCTGCGATCGAGGAGCTCGGTCCTCGCGTCCAGCTCCGTCGGCTGCGGATGCGGCGCGCCGCGGGCCGCCATTTCGCCGACGTCGTTGTGGCCGTCCCCCCGGCCGCCGCGGTGGAGCAAGGCCACGCTGTCGCGGACGCCATCGAGGAGGCTGTCGAGCGCGTTGTGCCCGGCGCGGACGTGGTCGTCCACGTCGAGCCCCAGGAAGCGGAAGCCCTGCGGGAGCGAGCGTACGCGGCGGCCGTTCGAGACCCGCGCGTGCAGGAGGTGCACAACATCGTCGTCCTCGAGGTGGGAGACCGCATCGAGGTGTCGCTCCATCTGAAGCTGCCGGGCGAGCTCTCCCTCGAGCAAGCCCACGAGGTCGCTTCCGCCGTCGAGCACGAGATCCTCGCGTCGCTTCCCGAGGTGGACGCCGTCCAGACGCACCTCGAACCATTGAAGGAGCCGGCCGCCGGCCGCCCCGTGGCCCAGGGCGACGGCTCCCGAGCGGCAACGGAGATCCGGGAGATCGTCCGCTCGATCACCGGCGAAGATCCGCGCGAGTTGAGACTGCTGAACACCGAAGTGGGCCTGGTCGCGTTCCTCACGGTAGGCATGGAGCCGGAGCGCCCGCTGGCCCAGGCGCACGCGCGCGCGACCGAGGTCGAGCGGAGAATCCGCCGTGCGCAGCCGGGCATCGCGGAAGTCGTCGTCCACACCGAGCCCTAGGTCTCCACGCGCGAGGCGGGTAGCTGCGGGCCATGCCGAACGAGAAAGCGAACGTCAAGAACGAGAAGCACTACGAGGCGCTCACGGACAAGGGCATGTCCAAGGAGCGGGCCGCCAAGATCGCCAACTCGCCGGGTACCTCGAGCCGAGGCGGGAAGAAGTCCGGCTCGTCGAGCTCCGGGTCAAGCTCGAAGCAGGGCGGCACCACAGCTTAGAAGAACGCCGCCGGCCGCAAGGGCGGCAGGGACCCGGCCCGCAAGGCCTGACCGGCTGAGCGCACGCGCCAAGCGGCGGGCGGATCAGACGCCGCCCAGACACGTCATGGGGGAGAGAGGATTCGAACCTCTGAAGGCTGAGCCAACGGGTTTACAGCCCGTCCCCTTTGGCCACTCGGGAACTCCCCCGCGAGCCCGCGCATTGTAGCGAGCGGCCGGACGAGCTCCCTGGCCCGTGAGCGCCGCCGCCGCTCCCCCATTGAGGGGTAGCGGGGCCTCAGCAGGCCGCCGATAGGCCAGATGGCGCCTTATGGATTTGGACGGACTACTGGCACGAGTCATCGAGCTCGGCGGCAGCGACATGCACCTCAAGGTCGCATCGCCGGCGATGGCGCGCGTGGACGGAGAGCTTGTTCCGATCGAGGAGCGGCTCCTGACCGACAGCGACCTCGAGACCATCGTCGGCCTCGTGACGGAGCTGACGCCCGCGAAGCGGGAGGGCTTCTTCACGCACGGGGAGCTCGATACCGCCTACATGGCCGAGGGGCTCGGCCGCTTCCGAGTCAACGGATTCCGCCAGCGCGGAGCCATCTCGTTCGCCTTCCGCTTCATCCCGAAGGAGATTCCGACCTTCGACAAGCTCGGGCTGCCGGAGGGCGTGAAGGCGCTCGCCGACGAGCATCGTGGGCTCGTGCTCGTGACGGGCGCGACCGGCTCGGGAAAGTCGACGACGCTCGCAACCATGATCAACTCGATCAATCGCAGCCGGAAGCACCACATCGTCACGATCGAGGACCCGATCGAGTTCGTGCACGACGACTGGGGCTGCATCGTCAATCAGCGCGAGGTCGGTATCGACACCGACTCGTACTCGGAAGGGCTTCGTCGCGTCCTGCGCCAGGACCCTGACGTCATCCTGCTCGGCGAGCTCCGTGACGAGGAGTCGGCCCAGGCCGCTCTGAGAGCGGCCGAGTCCGGCCACTTCGTCCTCTCGACGATGCAC
>DASXRO010000156.1:0-1785 GCA_036506555.1 Gaiellaceae bacterium | reverse complement strand
TCCGGCGAGGGCGTCGCGCAGTTCCTGGACGTCGTCGATCACGGCGCCTCCCAGCCGGCGTAGGGCGCGATCCCGCGTTTGAAGAGCCCGCCCGCGACGATCACGCGCTGAATCTCGCTGGTGCCCTCCCAGATGCGATCGACACGAAGCTCGCGGAAGTGGCGCTCGGCGGGGTTTTCCTGCATGTAGCCGCGCCCGCCCAGGATCTGGACCGCCCTGTCGGCGACCCGTCCCGCCATCTCGGATGCGTAGAGCTTCGCCATCGCCGCCTTCCCGTGGACGATCTTGGCGTCCGGGTTCACGTCGAACTCGTGCGCGGCGTGGTAGGTGATCAGGCGCGCCGCGAGAAGCTCGGTGAGCGAGTCCGCCAAGGGGAATTGTACTCCCTGATATTGGGAGATCGGCTGCTCGAAGGCGCGGCGCTCGAGCGCCCAGGCCCGAGACAGGTCGAGGAGACGCTCGGCAGCGCCGCAGCAGCGAGCCGCGATCATCAGGCGCTCGACCGTGAACCACTTCCGGGCGCCCTCGCCGCCGCCGCCCGTGATGCGGTTCTTCTCGGCCACGCGGCAGTTCTCAAGCCGGAACTCCGGGTGAGCGTAGAGATAGGGGTCGTGCATGAAGCGGGGAGTGCGCGTAAGCGTGAGCCCGGGAGCGTCCTTGTCCACGAAGAAGAGAGTCTGCTCGCCGTCTGCGAGGGCGAGCACGACGAGGTAGTCGGCCTGGTCTCCGCCGGTGACGAACCACTTCTCGCCGTTGAGGACCCAGTCGTCCCCGTCGCGCTCGGCAGTCGCCGCGACGGCGCCCACATCCGACCCGGCGCCGGGCTCGGTGATCGCCCACGCCTCCATGCGCTCGTGCCGCAGGGTCGGCAGGACGTAGCGCTCGAGCTGATCAGGGCTCGCCAGCTCGAGGAGCTCCCGCGGGGCCCGCTCGCAGACGATAAAGCCGAGCCCGTTCGTCGCCTTGCCGCCTTCCTCCTCGATCGCCACCTGGGCGAGCATCGGGAGGTCAGGGCCGCCGTGCTCGGTGGGGACGTTGTAGTTCGAGAAGCCGGCGGCACGGGCCTTGTCCTTCAGGTCGTGGATCTCGTGGCGGTCGATCTCGCCCCGCTCGGCGATGCGCGCCTCGGCCGGGTAGAGCTCCTCCTCGACGAAGCGGGCGGCGCGCGCCTTCAAGTCGCGAATCTCGGTGGGAAGCTCGGGGACGACCACGCTAGCCTTCCTCCAGTGCTCTCCGCTCGTCCTCCGAGAGCGGGCGAGTCTTCCGGGACTCGCGGTCCTGGGCGACGAGCACGGCCTCGGCCTCGGCAGCGAGCTCTCCGTTCGCGGTTCTCAGCTCCTCGCGGGTGGTGACGCTCGAGGTACCCAGCCGCGCCAGCGCACAGCTGGCCACGACCTCATCGTCCTCCTGTCGAAGCTCTCGCCGGAAGTCGATGGCCACACGTGCGAGAACATAACCCCATGCAGCTTCCTCCCGACCGAGGGTGCGCTCCAGCCATTCGTCGCGGGCCTCCTCGAGGTACGTGAGGTAGACCGCGTTGTTGACGTGGTCGTAGGCGTCGAGGTCTCGCCAGCGGATCTCAATGCGCTTCGTGTGCACGCCTATCCTTGCGCAGGTGCCGTTTCGGCCTGGCCCTTTTGGGGCTTGGCTGCGGGCAGGACTCGCAATGCGTCCGCAGGAAGATGGACTTGCACGGGCATCCCCTGCTCGTACGAGACGCCCTTGCCCGTGTTTTGCACGAGCGCCTGGAGTGTCTCGCCGGTTGCAGCGCGGACGATCACCTGA
>DASXRO010000155.1:0-20289 GCA_036506555.1 Gaiellaceae bacterium | reverse complement strand
CGCCGCACGATGCTCGAGCTCGGAGCGCTCCTCCTCGCTCAACACGATCTGATACCGGCTGCGACCCGCCACCACCGACCAGATTCGCCCCGGTATCCACAACTCCTTCAACCCGAACCGAAATTACGGCGGGAAGGACTTAGGATCCTCCGGTGATCGTCCCCGCCCTGCCGCCCGAGGTGCGCGAGCTCAAGGCTCGCGCGGCCCGTTTCGTCGAGGAAGAGCTCTATCCCGCCGAGGAGCGCGTCGCCGAGCGGGGCGCCATCGACCACGACGAAGTCCATGCGCTGAAGGACAAGGCGCGTGCCGCAGGCTTCTCCAATTACAACGTCCCGGCCGAGTACGGCGGGCCCGACCTCCCCATGCTCGCTCAGGTGGCGATCGAGGAGGAGGGAGGCAAGGCCACCAACGGGCTCGGGTTCATCGTCTGCGAGCGGGCGCCGCGCGAGCTGCTCGAGCTGGCAAGCGACGAGCAGATCGAGCGCTGGGTCGCGCCCGTGCTCAGGCACGAGCGCATGGAGGCGTGGGCGATCACCGAGCCCGAGGCCGGCTCAGACGTGAGCGCCATCGCCGCAACGGCGATCCGCGACGGTGGGGAGTGGGTTCTGAACGGCGAGAAGTGGTTCGTGACGGGAGGCGACGAGGCCGACTATCTCGTCGTGCTCGCCTGGGCGGACGGCGAGCAGACCCTTTTCTTCGTCGACCGCGACACAGCCGGGCTGACCCTCGTGCGGACGCCCCGCTTCATGCACGATCCCTACGTCTATGCGCACCCCGAGTTCCGGCTCGAGGCTTGCCGCGTGCCGGAAGGCAATCGCATCGTCGGGGGCGGGGAAGAGGGCGCGAAGAAGTGGTTCACCGTCGAGCGGCTCATGATCGCCGCGCGCTGCTGCGGCGCAGCAGAACGCCTGATCGGCCTGGCTTGTGAATGGGCGCTCGAGCGCCGCGCCTTCGAGCAGCCGATCGCCGAATACCAGGGAGTACAATTCCCCTTGGCGGACTCGCTGACCGAACTCGCGGCTGCGCGGCTTCTCACGTACCACGCGGCACATGCGTTCGACACGATCGCCGACGGCAAGATCGTCCACGGCAAGGTGGCTATGGCGAAGCTGTACGCATCTGAAATGGCGGGTCGGGTCGCCGACAGGGCGGTCCAGATCCTCGGCGGACGCGGGTACATGCAGGAGAGCCCCGCCGAGCGGCACTTTCGGGAGCTCAGGGTCGACCGCATCTGGGAGGGCACGAGCGAGATCCAGCGCGTGATCATCGCGCGGGGCCTCTTCAGGCGCGGGCTCGCCCCCTACGCGGGCTGGGAGCCGGCGTGATCGTGCAGGTCGAAGAGCTTCGCGAGGCACTCGCGGCGGGCGCCACCCTGCCCGCAGACTGGTACTCCGATCCCGCCGTTCTCCGCCGCGAGCAGGAAACCATCTTCCGCCGCTCGTGGCAGTACGCTGGGCATTCCGATCTCGTGGCCGAGCCGGGAGACTGGTTCACGACCCACGCGGGCGCGATTCCGGTGGTCGTCACGCGCGACCAGGATGGGGACGTGAACGCATTCGTCAACGTCTGCCGCCACCGCGGTCACGTGATCGCGGACGGCGCAGGGCATCGGGGTACGCTCCAGTGCCCGTACCACGCTTGGACGTACGGCCTCGACGGCTCCCTCCGCGCCGCGCCGCGCTCGGAGCGCGAGCCCGATTTCGACGGGGAGGCGTTTTCGCTCCTCCCGGTGCAGGTGGAGTCCTGGGGACCGCTTCTCTTCGTGAACCCGGACCTCGAAGCCCCGTCGCTCGACGAGGCGCTCGGCGCACTGCCCGGGCACCTCGAAGCCGGCGGGCTCGACCTCGGTCGCCTGCGCTTCCGCGAGCGGCGCGAGTGGCAGATCGCCGCCAACTGGAAGGTCGCCATCGAGAACTATCTCGAGTGCTACCACTGCCCGGTCGCTCATCCCGGGTTCAGCAAGGTCATCGACGTCGATCCCGACGCGTACGTCCTCAAATGGGAAGGCCTCGTCTCGAGCCAGTTCGGAACCCCGCGCCCGGCGGCGCTCGCCGGGGACGGTAAGGCGCCCTACAACCCCACCGGCGAGATCAAAGAGGCCCAGTACCACCTCCTCTGGCCCAACACGACGATCAACGTCGAGGCGGGCGCCGGAAACATCTCCGCCGACCTCACGCGCCCCGACGGCCCCGGGCGCTCGGTCGGTTTCACCGACTACTTCTTCTACGAGGACGTCTCGGACGAAACCGCGCGCCAGATGATGGACTTCGCCACCCAGGTCGGGATCGAGGACGCCGGCCTCGTGGAGTCGGTCCAGCGCGGCCTCGACTCGAGGATGGTGCCGCAGGGACGGCTGCTCCTCTCGAGCGAGCACCTCATCCAGCACTTCCAGCACCTCGTCTTCGAGGCTCTGACGGACGCCGGCTAGTCGCGCGTCTGCTTACCGAGCGCGGGCAGGTACGACTCCTGCTCGAGCCAGTGCCCGCCGTCGATGGTCAGCGTCTCCCCGGTGATGTAACCGGCGTAGCGCGAGCAGAGCGCAGCGGCCCAGACGGCGACCTCCTCCGGCGTGGCGAGGCGCCCGAGGGGGACGGTGGCGGCGACGCGGGCCCGGTCTTCCTCGGTCGGCCAGAGGGCTGCGCCGGCTCCTTCCGTGTCGGTTGGGCCTGGGCAGATGCAGTTGACGCGGATCCCGTGCCCGGCCCACTCCACCGCCAGGGTCCGCGTCAGCGCCTGGACGCCCGCCTTCGCCGCGGCCGAGTGGATCGTGCCCGGCCCGCCGGTCCAGGCGTAGCTGGCGATCACGCTGAGGATCGCGCCGCCCTCGCCCTGCTCGATCATGCGGCGGCCGGCCGCGCGCGAGCAGAGGAACGAGCCGTCGAGGACGATGCCGACCACGGCCCGCCAGCCGTTCGGCGACAGGTCTTCGGCGCGGACGACGAAGTTTCCGGCGGCGTTGTTGACGAGGACGTCGACGCGGCCGAATTTCTCCACGGTCGCCGCCACGAGTGCGTCCACGGCTTCGGGCTCGCGGACGTCGGTCGGCTGCGCATGTCCACGACCACCCTGCTTTTCCAGCGCGGCGACGGTCTCGGCGAGCGCCTCCGGACGACGCCCGGCCACGGTGACAGCGGCGCCCAGACGGGCAAGTTCGAGCGCCATCGCCCGACCGAGGCCGCTTCCGCCTCCGGTGACGATCGCAACGCGGCCGACGAACGTTCCGTCAGGAAGCGTCGCTGTCTCCCCTCTCGCCGAGGACGATGCGGGCGTCGAGCCCGATCGCGCCTTCCGGCAGAACGAGGAGCGGGTTGATCTCGAGCTCGGCGATCTCCCGATGCGTTGCCGCGACCTGTGAGAGCGCCGCCGCGGCTTTTGCCGCGGCGCGGACGTCGAGCGCCGGCCGGCCACGTGTTCCTTTGAGGAGCGGCGCGCCGCGGAGCGATTCGAGAAGG
Organism: Gaiellaceae bacterium; assembly: GCA_036506555.1. Lineage (GTDB taxonomy): Bacteria > Actinomycetota > Thermoleophilia > Gaiellales > Gaiellaceae > JAIBJP01. The sequence continues at coordinate 16,837 of DASXRO010000155.1, read as the reverse complement.
CGCTCGGCCTCGCGCTCGTCCAGAGGGGCGAGGGCGACAGCCACATCGGAGAGAAGCTCGGTGTAGAGCCCGCCCATCCCGACGAGCGTAACCGGCCCGAAGCGAGGATCGCGCCGCACGCCGACGATCAGCTCGATCCCGTGTGCGAGCGGAGCCGTCCGCTCGACGGAGTACCCTGACGGAGACAATGTTGCCATCTGAGACAACTCCCGCTCCAGGGCCACCGCATCCGGGACACCCACGGCCACGCCGCCGGCGTCCGACTTGTGCAGCTGCCCGAGCGCCTTGAGGACGATGGGATAGCCGAGTTCGGCAGCCGCCGAGAGCGCCCCCGCGGCGTCGTTTGCCGACCGCGCTTCCGCGAACTCGACCCCGGCTTCCTCGAGGAGCTCCCGCGCCTCGCGGTAGCCGGCGGCCGACACGGGCTGCGCCGGTTCCGGGAGGTCCGGCACGCCCCGGAGCTGGGCGGCGCCTGCCCGTACCAGCGCTGCGATGCCGTGCAGGGCGCCTTCGAGGTCGCGGTAGACGGCGACGCCGCCTGCCCGCAGCGCGTCGGCCGCCGCCGAGCGCCAATACATGGTCTGGACGACGAGAGGCTTGCCGGTCTCGGCCGCCGCCTGCCCCATGGCGGTCGCGGCCTCGACCTCGCGGGCGGCGTGCCCCTCCGAGTAGCTGCTGTAGCCGCCGAAATAGCCGGTGAGGAAGACAGTGTCGGCGTCCGGCGAGCGCAGCAGCGTCTCGACCACGCGGGCGAAGTTGAAGACATCGCGCTCGCCGCCGCCGGCGAGGTCGACCGGGTTCGCCGTCGCCGCCGTGGACGGGAGCAGCTCCGCGAGGGCGCCCGCCGTTCCTTCGCTCAGCCGCGGAAGCTCGAGGCCGTGCGCAGCGGCCAAGTCGGCGGCGATGACCGTCGAGCCGCCGCCGTCCGCGACAACGGCGACCCTCCGACCGCTCGGTGCAGGTGACCTGAGCAGGGCGAGCGCGGCGTCGACGAGCTCGCTCGGGGTGGCCACCCGTTGAATTCCCGCGGCCGCACAGGCGGCCTCGACGGCGGCGGCGTCGCTGACGAGCGCTCCCGTGTGCGAGCGGGCCGCTCTCGCGCTGGCCGCGGTGCCGCCCCCGGCGAGAAGGAGGACGGGCTTGCCCCCTTCGACCGCGCGCTGGGCGGCGCGGGCGAACGCGCGACCGTCCTTGAAGTCCTCGCAGTAGACGGCGATGACCTTCGTGGGCTCGTGCGCGGCGAGATCGTCGATCAGGTCGGCGGCCACGAGGTCGGCCTGGTTGCCGATCGAGACGAACCGTGAGAAGCCCAGCCCGACGTCCGCAGCCAGCATCCCCACCTCGAGCGCCAGGTTCCCGCTCTGGGAGATCAGGCCGATCGGCCCGCTCGGAACGGAGTCCGAGCTGAGGTGAAGCACGGTGCCCGCGTCGAAGACGCCGAGGCAATTCGGGCCGACGAGCACTGCGCCGGCCGCGCGCACGCGTTCGACCGCCGCACGCTCGCGCGCTTGTCCCTCGGGCCCGCTCTCGCCGAGGCCGGCGCTGATGACGACCAGCGCCTTCGCGCCTGCCTCGAGCGCGTCGTCCACCGCTTCCTCGAATCCGCCCGCGGGCACGGTGACGACGACGAGCTCGGGCGCCTCGGGGACGTCGGCCAGGGAGCGGAAGGCGTCTCGGCCCAGGATCTCGCCGCCGTTTCGGTTCACGAGGTAGACCGTGCGGCGTTGCTCGGCCTCGAGGGCGCCCCGAGCGAGCCAGTGCCCCCATTTCCCCGGCGTGCCCGAGGCGCCGACAATGGCGACCGAGCGAGGGTCGAACAGCGGCCGGAGATCGCGACTCAAGACCTGAGGAGATTCCGAGAGATGATCACGCGCTGGATGTCCGAAGTGCCTTCCTCGATCTCCTCGAGCTTGGCGTCGCGCATCCACTTCTCCACCGGGTACTCGCGGGAATAGCCCCAGCCCCCCAGCGTCTGCACGGCAGCCCACGTGCACCACATGGCCGTCTCGGAGGCAAAGAGCTTGGCCATCGCCGCCTCATTGGACACCTCCTCGCCTGTGTCGAGCTTTCGCGCCGCCCGCCAGACGAGGAGCCGCGCAGCATCCACTCGCGTCGCCATATCGGCGAGGCGAAACCCAACCGCCTGGTGCTCGCCGATCGGCTTGCCGAACTGCTCGCGGGTCTTCGCGTACTCGACTGCGTACTCCAGCGCGGCGCGCGCGAGTCCCGTTGCCGCGGCCCCAAGCGTGATCCGAGACCGGTCGAACGTCCGCATCAGGCCCGAGAAGCCCCCGCCTTCGTCTCCGAGCCGGCGATCCTCGGACAGCTCGACGTCGGCGAGGAACATCTCGGCGTTCACGATCGCGCGTTGGCCCATCTTCTTCATTGGTGCCCCAAAGGAGATCCCACGGTCCTCGCGCTCGATGACGAAGGCGGTCACGCCCCGCGAGCGGGTGCCCGGCGCGACCGTCGCGAACACGACGTAGAACTCGGCCAGGCCGCCGTTCGAGATCCACGTCTTCTGCCCGCGCAGGACGTAGCCGGAGTCGGTCCTTTCGGCCACGGTCTCGATCGAAGCCGCGTCGGAGCCAGCCGCGGGCTCGGTCGTGGCGAGAGCCCCGAGCAGCGGCCGCTCGCGGGCGATGGGCTCGATCCACCGCCGCTTCTGCTCCTCGGAGCCGAGCACGAGGATCGGCTCGGCGAAGAAGCCTCCGGAGGTGATGAGATTGCCGATGCCCGAGCAGCCGAAGCAGAGCTCTTCCTGCACGATGCAGCCGGTGAGGCAGTCCGTCATCCCCCCGCCCCCGTACTCCTCCGGCAGCATGAAGGACGTGAGCCCGAGCGCCGCAGCCTTGTACCAGATCTCCCACGGCATCTCCGTGTCCGCTTCGTCGACCTCTGCCGAGATCGGCCGAATTTCGCGGGCGGCGAAGTCGCGGCACAGATCGCGGATCTCACGCTGCTCGGCAGTGAGGTCGAAGAGCTCCTGGGCCATCCCGCTCATGGGCGAGAATCCTCCCAGATTCTCATGAAGTCGATGCAAACCCCCCACCGGGCGCTTCGCGAATGAACGGAGAATCCGCGTCGGTCGTCATCGTGGGTGGAGGGGCGATGGGAACGAGCGTCGCCTACCACCTGGCGGAGCTCGGCGTCACGGACGTGGTTGTGTGCGAGCGCGAGACCCTCGGAAGCGGCTCGACGAGCAAGGCCGCAGGCGGCATCCGGGCTCAGTTCGCTGATGAGCTCAACATCCGCATCGCCCTGCTCTCCCTCGTCGAGTTCCGCAACTTCGAGGAGCGCTTCGGGGTCGACATCGGTTTCCACGAGACGGGTTATCTCTTCCTGCTCGACTCCGACGAGGATGTGGCCCGCTTCCGCGAGGCCGTGGCGCTGCAGGGCTCGCTGGGCGTGCTCTCGACGGAGCTGACGCTGGACGAGGTGCTCCAGCTCGTCCCGCAGCTGCAGACCGACGGCCTGCGCGGGGCGACGTATTGCCCCCGCGACGCCCATGCGACGCCGGAGGCGGTGGTCCGCGGGTACGCGGCCGCCGCAGCGGAGCGCGGGACGCGAATTCGCCAAGGGGTCGAGGTGACGCGGATCCTCGTCCTCGGCAACAAGATCCTCGGCGTCGAGACGACGGAGGGACGCATCAAGACGGACATCGTCGTATGCACCGCCGGCGTGTGGTCGCGTGAGGTGGCCGCGCTCGTCGGAGTCGACCTGCCCGTCGTCGGTGAGCCGCGCTGGATGCACTACACGCCGGAGTCAGGGGGGCTGCCCGAGAAGCTTCCGCTGACGGTCGATTTCTCGAGCGGCTTCTACTTTCACCGCGAAGGCCCGGGTCTCGTCTTCGGCGGACGCGAGCCTACGATCGAAGGCGTCGCAACGCAGGCGACCCGGCGCCTGCCGCTCCTCACCGATTTGCCCATTCAGAACTCCTGGTGGGGCTTTTACGAGATGAGCCCCGACCGGAACGCCCTCGTCGGCGAGGCCGTGGAGCCGAATCGCTTCCTCTACGCGGCCGGCTTCTCCGGCCACGGCTTTCAACAGTGCCCGGCCGTGGGGGAATACCTCGCGGAGCGGATCGTCGGCATCATCCCGACCCTGAACCTCTCCGCCTTCTCCGCAGAGCGCTTCCGCAGAGGCGAGCGGCGCGAAGAGCAGTTCGTCATCTAGGTTCCGCCGGATGCGCCTCTTCGTTTTCGCCCGGCACGCCGAATCGGTCCTGAACCTCGAGCGGCGCGTGAACGGCGACCCGACCCGCGACGTCGACCTGACCGAGCGCGGCCGCTTCGAGGCGGCCCAGCTCGGGACGATGCTCGCCAACGTCTCCCTCGATGTGTGCCTGCACACGCGCTTCCCGCGCACGGCCAGGACGGCCGAGATCGCTCTCGCCGGCCGGGACATCCCCTTCGAGGTGGAGCCGCTCCTCGACGACATCGACGTGGGCGAGTTCGAAGGCGCGCCCCTCGAGGAATACCGAGCCTGGAAGCACGGCCACGCGCGCGACATCCCGTTCCCGGGAGGAGAGAGCCTGGATGACGCCGCCCGGCGCTACACGGAGGCCTTCCGCCGCCTGCTCGACCGCCCGCAGGACTCCGTGCTCGTCGTCACGCACGAGATCCCGATCCGCTACGCGCTCAACGGCGCCATCGGCTCCGAGACCCTCGACGGCCCCGCCCACGAGCTCCCCAACGCGACGCCCTACCTGTTCGACGAGGACGGCCTCGAGCGCGCCGCCGCGGGCATCGAGCGGCTCGTGGGTAGAGTGCGGGCGTAACAGCGGAAACACCGGGGAGCCGCGACCGAGCGGCTGAGAGGGGGCTACCGAGCCCCGACCCGCCGAACCTGATCTGGGTCATTCCAGCGAAGGGAGCGCGAGTGGCGACCGAAGAGCGGACGTGGGGCGTGACGCCAGTCCCGGAGCGGCTGCGCACGCTGGCGTTCCTCGACGTGGGCCTGCTCTGGGGAAGCTTCGGGATCAGCCTGCTCGTCCTCGTCGCGGGCACGCTCCTGGCGCCGCTCGGCCTCGAGATGGCGCTCCTCGCCACGGTGGTCGGCGCCGTCCTCGGCAGCGCGCTTCTCGGGCTTGCCGGGCTGATCGGCACCGACCGGCGGGTGCCCGGGATGGTGCTCCTCCGCGATCCGCTCGGGCGGCGCGGCTCCTATATCCCCACGGCTCTGAACGTCCTTCAGAACCTGGGCTGGGCGACCTTCGAGCTGATCGTGATCGCGACGGCCGCGAACGCGCTCGCCGATCAGGCCTTCGGCTTTCGGGAGCGCTGGCTCTGGGTGCTTGTCTTCGCGGCCGTGACCCTCGCCCTTGCGCTCGTCGGGCCGATCTCGTTCGTGCGCCGGTACGTGCGCCGCCTCGCCGTCTGGGCGGTCGTCGCCTCCACCGGCTACCTCACGTGGTGGGCGCTGGACGGCGCTCATCTGGGCCGCCTCTGGTCGGCCGACGGCGAGGGCGGGCTCACCTTCTGGCAGGGAGTCGACCTCACCGTCGCCATGGCGGCCTCGTGGCTTCCGCTCGCGGCCGACTACACCCGCTTCGCCCGCTCGCGACGCGGCTCCTTCTGGGGAACCTCGCTGGGCTACTTCGTCCCGCTCGCCTGGCTCTACGCGCTCGGTGCGCTCCTCTTCCTCTCGCGCGGGCTCGACGACACGACCAAGCTTCTGACGGCGGTGGCCGCCGGCGGGATCGCAGGCGCGCTTGCCCTGCTCGCGCTCACGTTCGACGAGACGGACGAGCCGTTCGCGAACGTCTACTCGGCGGCGGTGTCCCTCCAGAACCTCTTCCCCGACGTGCCACAGAGGCTTCTGATCGTGCTGGTCAGCGCGGCGGCGACGGGCGGCGCACTCGCGATCGATCTCGGCCGCTATGAGAGCTTCCTCTTCCTGCTCGGCTCGTTCTTCGTCCCGCTCTTCGGCGTGCTCGCGGCCGACTTCGTCTACGGTGCCGCGCCTCCCGTGGCCGTCCGCTGGAGCGGGCTCGCCGCCTGGCTCGCCGGGTTCGCCGCCTACCAGTGGATCCAGCCCACCGGCCCCGCCTGGTGGACCGATCTCGTCGGCGGTGCGCCCGCGGCCGCGGAGTTCACCGGCGGCGCCTCGCTCCCGTCGTTTGCGCTCGCCTTCGCGCTCTACGCGGCCTTACGGTACGCGCGTGCGCCTCTTGGGCGTCGTCGGGCTCGTCTCGCTGGATCGCGTTGACGGAGGGCTGCCGCGCCTGGGCGGCGCGCCCTACTACTCGGCGCGCGCGCTGCGCCTGCTCGGCCATCCGGCCGTTCTCGTCACGAAGCTGGCCGCCGAGGACAGCGGCCGGGGCCTGCACGCGCTCGGCGTCCCGGTAGTCTCGCGACCCGCGAGGGCCACGATCGCCTTCCGCATCGAGAACGACGTGAACGGCCGTTCGCTCGAGATCGAGGAGCCCGGGGAGCCCTGGACGCCGGAAGAAGCCCGCGGCTGGGTCGGCGAGGCGCTGGCGCACGCGGACTGGGTCCATGCGGGCGCGTTGACCCGTGAGGACTTCCCGGCGGAGACTCTGGCCGCGCTCAGCCGGGGACGAACCCTCAGCCTCGACGGGCAAGGGCTCACACGCCCGGCAAAGACCGGGCGCGTCGGGCTGAACGCCGACTACGATCCGGCGCTCCTGCGCCACGTCGACGTCCTCAAGCTCTCCCAGGAGGAGGTCGACGCGCTCGGCGTTTCGCTCGACGAACGCTCACTCCGGTCGCTCGGCGTCCGGGAAGTCGTGGTCACGCTGGGGCGAAAGGGCTCTGTCGTCTATGCGGATGGACTGGCCGAACACATCCCTACGCGCGCACTGGACGTGCCCGACCCCACCGGCGCAGGCGACGAGTTCATCGCGGCCTATCTCTCCTACCGCAGGCGCCGCCACGGCCCTCCGTCGGCCGCCAGGCTTGCATCCGAGGTCGTGCACCGCCTGCTCAGTCGAGCTTGAACTCACCGCGCGCGACGACGACCGCCGAGCCGCCCACCTCGACCTTCTCGATCTTCTCGGGAGAGCCCTCGACGCGCGCGTGGAGCGTGCTCGGACGACGGATCTCCACGCCCTGGGAGATCTCGATCTCCGTTCCGGGCTCGACGAGGCCGTGGCGGACCAGGTGGCACGCCAACGGCCCGGCCGCAGAGCCCGTCGCCGGATCCTCGGGGACACCCCCGCCGGGCGCGAACATCCGCGTCTTCCAGCGCGTGCCGCTCCCCGCGAAGCAGTTGACTCCGAGCACGTCGGGCAGCCGTTCGAGCGCGCGCACGTCCGGTTCGAGCGCGGCGACCTCCTCCTCGCTTTCGAGCGCGACGTAGACGTGCTCGAGGCCGTTGTCGTAGACCTCGATCGGCAGACGCGAGCCCTGCACTCCGAGAGCCGCAAGCAAGTCGTCGGCTTCCGAATACGGCTCGACGGTCGGGATCGGCTGGCTCATCCAGCCGAACGTGATTCGAGATCCCTCTCGCTCGAGCTGTACGGGAATGACACCGACGCCGGTCTCGAGCCGGATCTCGCCCAGCTGGAGCGGGCCGGCGAGGATGAAGGCCGTCCCCAGGATGGGGTGGCCTGCGAACGGCATCTCGGTGGCGGGGGTGAAGATCCGGAGCTTCGCATGGCCGTCCAACTGGGCCGGGTAGACGAAGACGGTCTCGGAGAGGTTCAGCTCCCGAGCGAGATGTTGGAGCCTCGCCTCGGGCAGGTCGCGTGCGTCGGTGAAGACGGCGAGCTGGTTGCCCTCGAGCGGGGTGTCCGTGAAGACGTCGGCGACGACGTAGCGGAAGGTGGCCACCGCTCAGCCCGTCAGCTCGAAGACGTGCTCGAGCCCGTCCTCTTCGTCCCAGTGCTCGCCCGTCCGCACGAACCCCAGCTTATGGATGATCGCGAGGGAGGGCTCGTTGTCCGGCGCGACCGAGGCGACGAAGTGATCGATGCCCTGGGTGCGCGCCCACTGCAGCAGCGCGCCGACCGCCTCGGTCGCGTACCCCTGCCCCCGATGCTGGGGCAAGATCCCGTAACCGATCTCAAGAGCGCGCGCGAGGCCCGGGGCGTTCACGCCCGGCTCGCCGTGGAAGCCGACGTTGCCGACCATCACGCGCCCCGCCTCGCGGAGGACGATCGCGCGTGCGAGCCACTGCTGGACGCTCGGGTCGCGCCGAATCTGCCCGATCCTATGGCTCAGAAAGCGCTTCAGGGCCGGGTCGGGCTCGTCGTCCGGTAACGCGATCCCGAGGAGCTGCCCCGCATCCTGGTAGCGCCCCTCGAGGATCGCCTCCATGAATGCCGGGGTCATCGAGAGAAGCGAGAGCCTCGGCGTCCGAATGGGCTGAACATCCACGCCGCGAACACTAAGCTCCCTCGGCAATGGCGAAGAAACTGTGGACCGAGGAGACGTGGCGGGGGATGCTCACCGGGGAGATGCGCGGGCTCCGCCGCATGCAGCGTTTCATGAAGCTCTTCCCGGCCGAGCCTCGGTGCAAGCTCTGCTATGCGCCCTTCGGTAAGCCGGGGAGCACCCTCATGCGCGTCTTCGGGGGTGGTCCGTCGTCGCTGAACCGGCGGCTCTGCACCTGGTGTATTCGCGGTGCGCACTAGATGCCCGGAGGAGCGGAGGTCGAGATCACCGCGCTCTTCGCCGACGTGCGCGGCTCGACCGGTCTCGCCGAGCACGCGCCTGCCAGGGAATTCGGCGAGCTGCTCGCGCGCTTCTACGGCACGGCCGCCCGAGTGGTCGATCGCTGGGACGGGATCATCGACAAGTTTGTGGGGGACGAGGCCGTCGCACTCTTCATCCCCGGGTTCGCAGGCACGGATCACGCCAACCGGGCGATCCAGGCGGCCGCGCGACCTCGTGAGAGAGACCGGAAACGACGGCGCCGAGCCGTGGATCCCCATCGGCGTGGGCGTCCACACCGGCATCTCGTTCGTCGGCTACGTCGGAGAAGGAGACGCGCTCGACTTCACCGCCGTGGGCGACACGGTCAACACCGCGGCCAGGCTCACCGCCGCAGCAGCAACAGGTGAGCTCCTCGTCAGCGCCTCAACGGCCAGGGCCGCCGGTCTCGAGACATCGGGACTCGAGCGCTGCACCCTGGAGCTGCGGGGACGCGAGGAAGCGGTCGAGGCCTGGGTCGAGGCACTCGCGCGCGCGGCCGCGCCGGTCTAACCGCATCGATACAGCGCCGTCCTAAGTGGACATGAGGCGGGCGCTTCTCCTCGTGAGCGCGGTCGCGCTGGCCGCATGCGGGGGATGCGGGAACGAGCGCTCGGCCGTGCAACCTCCTCCCAAAGCGACGCTTCCGGCCGACCTGCTCGCGCTCTACGACTACGACGCATCGGCCCCCTTCGACGTCCAGGAGAGCGGCGTGCAGAAGAAGGACGGCGCCACCGTCCACGACATGACGTACGCGGGCCCGACGCGACCAGCACGCCCAAGGAAGCCAAGTGGTACGACGCCGAGCACGAGCTGAACGACCAGGCGAGAGCCGACGGGGAAATTGGCTAGCTGAGCGGCTCGGAGCCGGTTAGAAGGAAGTCGAGGTGCGATTCGACCCGTGTCTCGGGGTGTAATCAGCGGCCGTTCGAGGAGAAGTGCTGGTAGTCCTTGGGCGAGGACCAGTAGCCGCCCCACTCCCACCCGACCGAGGCGAAGGCGCGGACGACCACGTCGCCGCCATGGATCATCCCCTTGGCGCGGAGAGAGCGATCCAGATAGCGGCGCCCTGCCGGCGGCGAGACGTGGCTGCCGCTGACATAGGGATTCTGGACAGGGTTGATGTCGACGGCACGGCCGAAGGCGTGCATCGACCAGCGGCCGGTCCCGGCAACGAAGCGACAGTTGAACGCAGACGTGTTGTTGGCGGCCATGGAGCGGTCGTCGTCCGCACCGTAGGCGTCGATCAGCCGCATCCGTCGGATCTGGAAGTGCGCATAGAAGAGCTTGCGAAAGACGGTGCGAACGCGCACGGCCTGGTCGGCGTTCACGACCATGCGGCCCTCGTAGACGGAGCCGTCGAACCCCCAGTAGTCGAGCTTGAGAAGCCGCAGGTTGCGGAGCGGGACGGGGCAGCCCGCGTGCCACGAAGAACCCACCATGCGAGCCCGCGTGGCGGAGTCGATGACGGAGATCGAGCCTCGGAACACCGGCGCCACGCCTCCGGCCTGCCCGGGGGCGAAGAGCGCGGCCGCGATGCTGAAGATGGCGAAGAACTTCACAGCCTGCTCTTTCAGATTAGTCGCTCATCCCGAGCGCCTGGGCGACGAGCGCGTTCGCTCGAGCGTTGTGCTCGCGTCGCACCCAGCGCCAGCGCACCGGGCCGACGACCCCCTCGAGCTCGCGCGCCCGCTCGACGAGCCTCGCGATCGTCGGGTTCTTGACCTCTCGCTCGCCATCGAGCTGCGCGATGGCGAGCTGGGAGTCCATCCGCACCTCGAGCCGGCTGAGGCCGAGCCGCGCGGCAGCCTCGAGGCCGGCGAGGAGGCCTCGGTACTCGGCGACGCTGGCGGTCCCGACCCCGAGTCCCTCCGCTACTTCGGCGAGCAGGGAGCCGTCGGCGGCCTCGAGCACGTACCCGAACGCGGACGGGCCCGGGTTCCCGCGGGCGCCGCCGTCGCACCAGAGAACAGGCCGGCCCGCACGCTGGCAAAGGGGCTGCTCCTTCGCCGCCTGGGCGAGCCGGCGCCGCTCTGCGTCGCTGCGAGCTCGTCCGGCCCGTCGGGGCGGCCGCCTGCGAATCGGCTCTCCACGCATCCGGTGCAGGCTATTCTCGCCCGACGTGAGCGCGATCGAGGTCTCGGGCCTCCGCAAGTCCTACGGGCCTCGCGAGGTCCTGCACGGCATCTCCTTCACCGTCGAGACCGGCGAGGTGTTCGCGCTGCTCGGTCCCAACGGCGCGGGAAAGACCACGACGGTGGAGATCCTCGAGGGCTACCGGCGCCGGGACGGAGGAGACGTTCAGGTGCTCGGCACCGACCCGGCGCGGGCGGGCACCGCCTTCCGGGCCAGAATCGGCATCGTCCTCCAGTCCTCGGCCGTCTATCCGCTCCTGACCGTCCGCGAGACGTTGGCCCTCTTCGCCGGCTACTACCCCCACCCCAGACGCCCCGAGGAGGTGATCGAGCTCGTCGAGCTGGCCGAGAAGGCGGATTCGCGGGTGCGCACGCTCTCCGGCGGCCAGCTCCGCCGCCTGGACCTCGCTCTGGCGCTCGTCGGAGACCCCGAGCTCATCTTCCTGGACGAGCCGACGACCGGCTTCGACCCGGCTGCGCGCCGCCACGCCTGGGACACCATTCGGGATCTGCGCGAGCTCGGGAAGAGCATCCTCCTGACCACGCATTACATGGAGGAAGCCCAGCGCCTCTCCGACCGCATCGCGATACTCGGCGACGGCCGCGTGGTGGCGACCGGCTCGCCGCAAGAGCTCCTTTCCAGCCAGGGAGTCGTCGAGATTCGCTTCCGCCGAAACGGCGAGGAGGTCGTCATCGACACGCCCGAGCCTACGCGGGTCCTGCACGAGCTGACCGCCCAGGCCCTTGCGGACGGAGTCGAGCTCGAAGGGCTCGAGGTCCACCGGCGCACCCTCGAGGACGTCTACCTCGAGCTCACCCGCGAGCAGGCGGAGGTCTGATGCGCCTCTTCGCGCACGAGCTCCGCGCGCAGCAGCTGCTCTTCTGGCGCAACCGCGAGTCGGCGTTCTTCAGCTTCCTCTTCCCGATCATCCTCCTCGTCCTGCTCGGCTCGGTCTACGGCGATAGGCGCATCGAGGGCGTGCGCGGCTCGACGTACCTCCTGGCGGGCCTGATCGGGTACGGCGTCGCGGCCACCGCGTTCGCCTCGCTCGCGATCACGCTCGTGGTTCGCCGCGAGGCCGGGCTCCTCAAGCGTGTGCGCGGAACGCCGCTCCGCCCGGCGACGTACCTCGGCGCAGTGATCGCCTCGATGATGGTCGTCATCGCCCTTCAGGCCGCCGCCCAGGTGCTGATCGGCCGCTTCCTGCTCGACGCCGACTGGCCGGCATCGCCGGGCTCGTTCGTGGTGGCGCTCCTCATGGGTGCGGCTGCCTTCGCTGCGCTCGGGTTGGCGATCACGACGGTCGTCCGAACCGGCGAGGGATCCTCTGCCGTCGTGAACGCCGTTTACCTGCCGATGGCCTTCATCTCGGGCTCCTTCTTCTCGCCTCGCGACATGCCCCGGTTCCTCGAGGTCATCTCGGAGGCCCTGCCGCTCACGTACCTTCTACGCCTCATCCGCTCGACGTTCATCCAGGGCGAGGTGCTCTCTTCCTCGCCCGGCTCCATCGCGGCCGTGCTCGTCTGGGGCCTCTTCGGCCTCGTCGTCGCACTCCGGATGTTCAGATGGGAGCCCCGCGAGGGTATGAGTGGAGCATGAAGGAACCGACGATGGTCTTTGCAGCCGAGTACAACGGCCGTCCTGAGCTCGTCGTCAACTTCGGAATCTTCTCCGGACGTGAGGCGACCGCAGCCGAGGTGCAGCGCCTCGCGCAAAACCTCCTGGACGAAGTCCGGTCGGTCGAGATCGTGTGCGAGAGGCGCTACGAGTTCGACAGCGAGGTCGAGGCGACCGTCCACCAGGTGCGCGTCCGGCTGCCCGCCTCCGCCGATGGAAGCGAGAGCGAGCTGCTGCCGCTGGTGTACGAGTGGGCGTACGACTGCATCGGGGAGCGGCGCCTCACGCCCTAAGGCCATTGCCTGGGAAGAGTGAGCAAGCCGCTGTCGTTAAAGCAGAGAACAGGGCTCCCGAGTAGGTCAGCTCTGCCCTCTGCCGAAATCGAGAAAGCGCCCTTCGGGGCGCTTCTCGTTTGAATTTGCGTACCTTCTCCAGCTTCTCCGAGCGCGAGATCCTGGCGCGAGTCTGGCGCAGGTTGCAGGGCTACACTAAGCCGCGAGTCCCCGTAGCTCAGTGGAAGAGCAGCGGGTTCCGAAAACGTGACTTGGCTTAGAAGCGCCCACCGAGCCGATACTGTTTCCTCCACTCTCCCCGCCCGCGTAGCTCAGGGGATAGAGCACAGGTTTCCTAAACCTGGTGTCGGAGGTTCGAGTCCTCCCGCGGGCACTCATCGCTACTTCTTTTTGAGCGGTTCGACGGCCGAAGGTGCAGTTCCGATGTCGCCTTCCTGGCAAAGGGCGACGCGGCGCGCGGGCGACCATGAACGGTAGCCAGCCTCGTCGTGCTCTCCGGCGTTCCCCGATTACTTGAACTGAGCGCAGAAGCTGGCGAGATCGGTGATCCCGAGCACGCTTGCCAGGAACTCCTCCTCACCCACCGTTCCCTGGTGTGCACCGGGGTTGACGTCGCCGGTGAAGTGCTGACCGAATGGGCCGACGCCCGCGAACTCGCCCTCGGCGATCAAGCTACGCAGGGGTCCGAGGCAGCCTGGATACTGCGTGGCGAACACGCTCGGGGGCGTCCCCGTCGGCGGCGACTCGACCGCCGCGGCGGGAGCCGCGAACGCGAGCGCTCCGAGCACGGCCGCTGTGAGTGTCGTGAACCTCATGACCGGTCTCCTTTTCCAGTGGCCTCAACCGAGGTGGGAGCACGAGACCCTCTGTCCCCGAATCAAAAAGGCGGCAGGACTCGGCGCCTCTCCCTCTCGCTTAGTTGCTCGAGTCTCTTATTCGGCGAGCGAGGTGTCAAGAACCAACGGCGGTGTCTACAAAACCTGACACTGTCCCCTTCTCGATACTTCGCGACGCCCGGGCACGCCAGAGCTCCAATTGGGGTCAGCGGCCCGATGTGCTCACTCGGCCCGCAGCTCGTTCCAGCTTTGAATGGTCGTAGAGAAGCTGGTCTTTGTCGAGCAGGTCGACCAGGTCGCAAAGCTGGTGTTGAATCTCTTTGAGCCGCTTTGCGGCCGGTGCCTTGCCACTGCGTAAGTCTTCCTCGAGACGTTCGAGCCGGGACCATCTCCCGGCCCTCCGCTGCTCTTGGAAGCTTGCATACCCCCGGCAGCCGACCGAGCCGTTCTCGCGAACGATCATAAGTTCGCCGATCGCTCGCTGCTCGTCTTGCCAGAGCATGAACGCGTGGGCATACCCGTCCGAGGCGAATGTGTGCCCGATCTCAGCCTGGAGCTTCGCGACGGCCCGAGTTACATCGGCCTCTCGAAACTTTAGGAATTGGATATCGCGCCGGAGAATCTCGGTCCAGCCGAAGTACTGGGCCATGCGGTAGAGGGTGCTTTCGACGGCCTCTTCTTCTCGTGCATTGCCCGGAGTCATGAACACATTGAGGAACGACAAGTCAATGATGTTGTAAAGCCGCCTCTGCAGATCGTAAGCCGCCGCAACCAGCGGCTCGCGGTACCGGGTCAGCACCTCCTCGGCTTCGAGCTCCCGCTCGGAGCGTGCCTCTCGCGCCCGGAGCTGGTGGTCAAGCTCAGCAAGCTGCAGCCTCGACTTGTGCTCAAGGTTGGCGATGTCCTTCTGGCGATGCCGCAACAGCGCCCCGCTCGCGAGCGCAACGAGCAGACTCGCGATCGCTGTCACTAACGCGGCGGCTACTTGCGCGTCAATGGGCGCGAGTATGGGCCTGCGCGCTTAACGAAGCAAGGTCGCGGCTCCGGATGTCGCTCTTACGTGTTGCCGGCTCGACAACACGCGACACGCCGCGGCTGCCAGATCGAGGGCCGTGGCAGCTCTTGACGCCGACACTCGTTGCGCGGTAGCGACTCTCAGCCGCTCGCCTGTACGTCCCTCCGCGCCTCCTCAATGAAGGCGGCTCGCAGATCGTTCCAGCGATTCCAGTCGGGTTCACCTTCTAAGCTTGCTATCCCATCTCTGAGCGCTGCCGCGCCGGCGGCCTTGTTTCGGATTCTCAAACGGCGACACGCTGCCCGTCGGCCTTGACTTACGCGGTTGTCCCAAGTACCTTGCGGAGCATGGTAGCGGCGGGACAGCAGGACGCCCTCCTCGCCCAGATGCGCCGCGGGACGCTTCAGTACTGCGTTCTGGCGCTGCTCGCCAAGGAGGAGCGGTACGGGTTCGATCTCGTGCGAGCGCTCGCCGAGCTGGACGGGATGGTCACGAGCGAAGGGACGATCTATCCCCTGCTCTCCCGCCTGCGGCGCGACGGGCTCGTCGAGTCCACCTGGCAGGAGTCCCCGAGCGGGCCTCCCCGCCGCTACTACCGCCTGACCGAGGCGGGCCGGACATCCCTCGAGGGCTTCAGGCTCGAGTGGCAGCGGTTCCGCGATGCAGTCGACCACTTCGTAGAGAGGACGGCACGGCCATGAGCGCCACGGCTGACCAGCTGGTCGAGAGATACATGAAGCATCTGAGAATCGAGCTGGACGATCTCCCGCGTGCCCGGAGGCGTGAGCTCGAGCAGGAGATCGCCGAGCACATCGCCGAGGCGCGCGCCGAGCTGCCGAGCGAGAGCGAGGCCGAGATCCGCAACCTCCTCGATCGCCTCGGCGATCCGGCCGACATCGCCGTCGAGGCTCGAGACCGCTTCGGCGTACAACCGAGACGCGCGGGCATCCTCGAGAGGATCACACTCGTGCTCCTCCTGATCGGGGGAATCGTGATCCCTGTCATCGGGTGGCTTGTCGGCGTCGCCCTGCTCTGGTCCTCCGAGGTGTGGACGGCGCGCGAAAAGGTGATCGGGACGCTGGTCGTCCCGGGCGGGCTGGCACTGCCGTTGTTCATTGAGTTCGCTGCCACCTCGTCCGAGCTCTGCGCGAGCTACAACGGCGGTCCGGTCACCTGCGAGGGCGGCCCTTCGACTCTCCACCAAGGGCTCGTGATCGTGCTCATGGCCGCGCTCGTGATCGGTCCGCTCTTCACCACGGTCTACTTGTCCCGGCGCTTGCGCCGTCCGTCTGTGCCCGCCGTCGCTTAGGGAGCTTTCGTGAGCAGGTCGACAACGGCGGCGGGCTTCGCACCGCCGCCGTTCACCTCGAGGTATGACACCCGCGAGCCGCGAGCGACGAGGGCGGCGAGCGTCGGCTCAGCTCGGTGGCAGGCACACGAAGCGGCATCGACGAGAAAGCCGTCGCGGCCCTTGCTCTCCAGTCCGCTCGCGATCGTTCCGGTTCCGAAGACCGCTGCGAGATGAGAGCGGAAGAAGTCGACATAGGCCTGCGCGCCGGCGGCGTCGTCGAACTCGAGCGTTCGCGAGACCACCCGGTCGAAACGGTGCGACTCTCCCTGGAAGACCCGCTCGCTGCCGCGCGAGAAGCCCCAATCGAGCTTCGCCTCCACATCCGAGCCGAAATCCGAGGCGAGATCTTCGAGCGTCACCTGCTCCGTCGACGAGGAGAGCTCCGGCAGGGCTCCAGCGGGAAGCGTCGGCAAGGGCGCCGATGCCTTTGCTCCGCAGCCCGCGAACAGGATCACGGCGACCAAAGTCAGCGCTACGCGCACGGCTTGACCCTAGATTCCGCGCCTCTCGGGCGCTAGTCTCGTCCATCCCCTCGAGGAGGTCGATTTGATGGAGCCCATGGACCGACGCAAGTTCCTGACGACTGCAGCCGCCTTCGGAGGCGGCGTCATCCTCGCCGGTTGCGGCTCGGGCGGTTCGAGCACGGGCGCCGGCGGCTCGAAGAAGAAGGTGCATCCGCCCATCGCGCAGGAGCCGGGCACGATGAACATCCTCGAGTGGCAGGGCTACGAGGCCAACGGCACCGAAGCGCAGACCTACGGCATGCTTGCCGGCAAGGACTACACGACGAAATTCGGCACCGACGGCCTCAAGTACACGTACATCGTCAACGACACTCAGGCAGTGAACAAGGCTCGCTCCGTGCAGTTCGATCTCATGCATCCGTGCATCGAGAACCTCCAGGACTACGCCGACGGCGGGCTCGTACAGCC
>DASXRO010000154.1:0-3025 GCA_036506555.1 Gaiellaceae bacterium | reverse complement strand
GACCTGGCCCACGGTCGTGATCCCGAAGGAGCGCAGCTTGCGAGCCGTGACGTGCCCGACGCCCCAGAGCGCCTCGACCCGGAGCGGGTGGAGGAAGGCGAGCTCAGCATCGGGTGGCACGACCAAGAGGCCGTCGGGCTTGGCGACGCCGCTTGCCACCTTGGCGAGGAACTTCGTCCTCGCCACGCCGACCGTGATCGGGAGGCCGACGCGCTCGCGCACGTCACGGCGCAAACGCACCGCGATCTCGGTCGGCGTCCCGGAAATCCGTTCGAGCCCGCGCACGTCCAGGAATGCCTCGTCGATCGAGAGGCCTTCGACCAGCGGCGTTGCGTCCTCGAAGATGCGGAACATCGCCTTGCTGGCCTCGGAGTAGGCCGACATGCGCGGCGGCACGACGATCGCGCGCGGGCAGAGGCGGCGTGCCTGCCGTCCGCTCATCGCCGTGCGGACGCCGTGCGCCTTCGCCTCGTAGCTCGCCGCAAGGACTACGCCGCCGCCGACGATCACCGGCCGACCGCGCAAGTGGGGATCGTCGCGCTGCTCCACCGACGCGTAGAACGAATCCACGTCGGCATGGAGGATCGTTCCGATCGCTTGCACGAACATATGTTCGCACCGGTGTCAACGCAAGAGGCTGTAGCCTCGCGTCAGGCGACAGAAAGGGAGACATGACCGAGTTCTTCGTCTGGGTGACGACGCGACAGATCAAGGAGGGCGCGCTCGAGAACCTGCGTCACGCTTGGGAACCGCCGGAGCCGCCCGAGGGGATGACGCGCGCCTTCGAATGGGTGGGCGCCGACGGACGGACGGTCGTCGGCGTCTCCCACTGGGACTCGGAGGAGTCGTGCGACCGCTATCGATCCTCGGCCGCGGAGGCAGAGCGGCGCGAGCGAATGGCGCCCTACGTGGAGTCGGAGGAGTCCGCGACGTATTCGGGGCGGGAGCTCTCGATTCCCGGCCGTTGAGAGATGTCAGTACCAGATCGCGACCGGATAGCCGTCGATCTCCTCGGGCGGATCCGGAAGACTCTTCGCGGCGCCTGTGAGAATGCGCTGAGCGCTCCAAGCAGCGGCGGCAGCGTCGAGCACGTCGTCGAGGGGCGCGGAGCCCGCGTCGCGGAGTGCGGTCAGCTCGATGCCGACTGCACGGAGGAGCTCCAACCGTCGTAAGGCGCCGGCGGCCGACTTCTTCCGATGGCCGAGCGGCCGACCGCCGTTCATGGCGCGGAACGAGACTTCGGGATGCAACTCACGGAACCGCGTGTCGCGCCGAGCGAGGTCCGTGACGTGGATGATCCTCGGGCCGAGCGCATGCGCCTGAGCGGAGACGCGTAACCCCGGGCCGAACGGCGCCTCCAGCACTTCCCGCGGCGGCGCCGGGAAGACGACGCTCGCGGTTCCAGTGAGGAACGTTCGAGCTGCCCGGTCGGCCTCACGGGGGCCGAAGCCGATCGGGATGTCGATGGCGACGATCTCGGCGTCGGCGAGCTCCGCGAAGTCCGCGTCCACCGACCCCAGGAGGAAGTCGCCGGCAAACCGACCGTCCTCGAGCACGATCGCCACCCAGCCGCCCTTCGTTCCGTCGACGCCGGCGACGCGCACGGGCGAACCTTACGTTGAGCACGACGGCCATCTCGATCGGCATCGATAAGTTAGGGGACCTGCCCTGTCCCTCAACGGGAGGAGGAAAGCCGTGGCCGTCACCTTTCCAGGAGAGTCAGCGGAGTACCGGGCGGCGCGCGATCGGCTGCTCGCCCAGGAGATCGAACTGCGCCGCGCGATGGAGGCGGTGGCCGCCGCGAGGCGCAAGCTCCCGCCCGGTGGGGTCGTTCCCGAGGACTATGTCTTCCAGGGGGTGGGAGCGGACGGTGCCCCGGCCGACGTGAAGCTCTCGGAGCTGTTCGAGCCCGGCCGTGACTCGCTCGTGATCTACAGCTTCATGTTTCCGCGCGATCCGGGCGACAAGCGGCCGGGGCCGCCGACTGGCCAAACGGCGCTGCTCCCGCTCGAGGAGGGCCCCTGTCCCTCATGCGTGGCGCTCCTCGACCAGCTCGACGGCGCCGCGGAGCACGCCACCCAGCATGTCAACCTCGCGGTCGTCGCGAAGGCGCCGCTGCCTCGCGTCGTCACCTTCGCGGAGGAGCGTGGCTGGCGACGGCTGCGGCTCTTGTCCTCGGCCGGCAACGCCTATAACCGCGACTACCTCGCCGAGACCCCGGAGGGAGCGCAGAGGCCGATGCTGAACGTGTTTCACCGCGACGGGGAAAGGATCCGCCACTTCTGGGGCTCGGAGCTCTTCTACGCGCCAACCGACCCGGGACAGGATCCCCGCCATGTCGGTACCCTCGAGCCGGTCTGGAACCTGTTCGACCTCACGCCCGAGGGGCGTCCCGACTGGGACGAGCAGCTGAGCTACTCATGACGCCGCTCGGCGCCGCCTGTCACGGCGAATAGGACGAGCCTGCGACGGAGAAGGGGGCAAGGCAATGACTCAACACAAGATCGGAACGCGCGAGGAGTGGCTCGCCGCCCGCAACGAGCTGCTCGAGCGTGAGAACGAGCACGCGGAGCGCAGCGAAGAGCTGGCCCGCCAGCGGCAGGAGCTGCCCTGGGTGCCGGTCGAGACGGAGTACACGTTCGAGACCGAGGACGGCGAGAAGACGCTGGCGGAGCTCTTCGACGGGCGCTCCCAGTTGCTCGCCTACAACATCATGTTCGGACCGAAGTACGAGGCGGCCTGTCCGGGTTGCTCGAATCTGGCCGACCACCTGGACGGGGGCGTCGTCCACCTGAACCACCGCGACGTCACCCTGCTCTGCACCTCGCGCGCCCCGTTCGAGAAGCTCCGAGCCTACAAGCAGCGCATGGGTTGGAAGTTTCCCTGGGTGTCGACGTATGGGAGCGACTTCCCATTCGACTTCGGCTTCGCGTTCACCGAGGAGCAGATGGCCGGCATCGAGGAGATCCAGCAGATGATCAAGGAGCCGCCCGATTGGCTCCAGGAGTGGGCGGAGTCCGTCGGC
>DASXRO010000153.1:0-3368 GCA_036506555.1 Gaiellaceae bacterium | reverse complement strand
GTTCGGGACGTTCTTCCTGCTCTCGCTCTACATGCAGCAGGTCCTGGGCTTCTCGGCCATCAAGACCGGTGTCGCCTACCTCGCCGTCGCCCTGACCGCCGTCGTCGCCTCGGGCGTCTCCCAGGCGCTCGTCACGCGGGTAGGCGTGAAGCCGATCCTCGCCATCGGGATGGGTCTTCTCGGCGGCGGCCTCGCGTACTTCACGCAGGTCTCGCCGAACGGCTCCTACGTGGGCGACCTCCTGCCCGGCTTCCTGCTGATCGGCGTCGGGCTCGGGTTCGCGTTCGTGCCCGTCTCGATCGCCGCGCTCGCGGGGATCGACAGCCACAACGCCGGCCTCGCGTCCGGGCTCATCAACACGAGCCAGCAGATCGGCGGCGCCATCGGGCTCGCCGTGCTCGCCACGGTCTCGACGACGCGGACGGAGAACCTGCTCGCCAAGGGAACGGATCAGGCGACCGCGCTCACGAGCGGCTTCCAGATCGCCTTCTGGGTCGGAGTCGGCCTCGCCGTCGCCTCCCTGGTCGCGACGCTGGTGGCGCTCCGCGGGAAGGATCTGCAGCCGACCGGCGAACCGGTTCCGGTTCCCGCCTAGATTCCTCTGCCGAGGAAACACGAAGAGGGCCGCTTCGGCGGCCCTCTTTCGTTGTCGCGGGTCAGGCAAAGTGGCGCCATGGAGCTGCTACCCCGTTTCCGGATGCGGCCCCCGCAGGACGAGGACGCGGACGAGGTCGCTGCCTTTTCGAACGAGGAGTGCGTGGCGTGGTTCGGCATGCCAGCCATCGACGCCGACTGGCTGCGAGGTCGCTGGACGGCTCCGGCAGTCGATCGCGACCTCGACTTCGCGGTTGTCGAGTCCCCGAGCAGTGAGCTCTGCGGTTTCCTGAGCGTCGAGGCGGAACCGCCCTTCTCCGAGGTCTTCTCGCTGGGCATCGTCGCCCCCGCTTTTCACGGGCTGGGCCTCGGTGCTGCCATCGTGTCCGAGACCGAGCGGCGGGCCCGGCGCTTCGTGGCGCTCGCCGATACGAGCGCCCGCGTACTGATCCACGCCGGCGCCCTCGCGGACGAGCCGAGGGTGAGCGCGCTGCTCAGCTCTCGGGGCTACCGCGAAGTGCGCCGCTTCGAGCTCCGGCGCGTCGACTTCGCGGGTGAGCCGGCTCCGCCCCATGACGTCGAGGGCATCACCGTTCGCGGTTTCCGCCCCGAGGAGGCGCGCCAGCTCTATGAGGCCCATGTGGAAGCGTTCGCCGACCACTGGGGGGAGGGCCGGGAGACGTACGAGGACTTCCGCCACCACCATCTCGATGCGCCCGAGTACGACGCCGGGTTGTGGTTCGTCGCCTGGGACGGAGACGAGCTAGCCGGGTATGTCGGCGCACAGGAGAAGTCGCGCGAGGATCCATCGCGCGGCTACATCGGGCTCCTGGGCGTGCGTCGCCCGTACCGGCGCCGAGGTCTCGGGGAAGCGCTCCTGCGCCGGGCCTTCGGCGCTCTGTATGCGCGCGGCCTACGGGGAGCCGAGCTACACGTCGACGCCGATTCACTCAGCGGGGCAACGCGCCTGTACGAGAGAGTGGGCATGAGCGCCCACCCTCGCTTTGCGACCTGGTAGAAGGAACTGCGGCCCGGCCCGGCCTAGATGCAAGGCCCGGAGGGCGCTACCGCGACAGGACACGAAGAGGGTCGCTTCGGCGGCCCTCTCTCGTGGTCCGGGTCTTTACAAGCCGCGGGAAACGCGGAACGCTCTTGGCGTGCGCGACCTGCCACGCGGCACCATCACCTTTCTCTTCACGGACATCGAAGGGTCGACGCGGCTGCTCGCCGAGCTCGGGAGCGAGTACGCGATCGCGCTCGCCGAGCACCGCCGCCTCCTCCGCGAGGTTTTTCGTGCGCACGGCGGTGTCGAGGTCGACACCCAGGGCGACGCCTTCTTCTACGCGTTCGCGGAGGGTGCGGACGCGGTCGCGGCCGCAGTTGAGGCGCAGGAGATGCTCACGTCGGGGCCGATCCGCGTCCGTATGGGCCTCCACACGGGCCAACCGCAGCTGACTGACGAGGGCTACGTCGGGCTCGACGTTCATGCGGGAGCCCGAGTCGCCGCGTGCGCACACGGCGGCCAGGTGGTGCTGACGAAGCGCACGCGCGATCTGGTGGACGCCACCTTCCGCTTCCGGGATCTCGGCGAGCATCGGCTCAAGGATCTGGACGAGCCGGTATGGCTCTACCAGCTGGGCGATGAGCTCTTCCCGCCGCTGAAGTCGCTCTCGAACACGAACCTCCCGATTCCGGCGTCATCCTTTCTCGGCCGCGAGACGGAGCTGGCGGAAGCGCAGGCGCTGCTCGACGACACGCGGCTCCTGACCGTCTCGGGGCCCGGCGGGACGGGCAAGACGCGTTTTTCGATCGAGCTCGCGTCGCGGCAGCTCGATGACTGTCCGAACGGCGTCTTCTGGGTGCCGCTCGCTCCGCTCCGCGATCCCGCTCTGGTGATCGAGGAGGCAGCGCGCGTGCTCGGAGCCAAGGACGGGCTCGCCGCGCATATCGGCGGCAAGAGGATGTTGATCCTGTTCGACAATTTCGAGCAGGTGGTCGAGGTGGCGCCGGCGCTCGGGGATCTTCTGCGCGCGTGCTCGAATCTCCGCTTGCTCGTAACGAGCCGCGAGACGCTCCGAATCGACGGGGAGACGGAATTCGCGCTGCCGCCGCTCGTCGAAGAGGAAGGCGTCGCCCTCTTCTGCTCGCGCGCGCGGGTGGAGCCGAGCCCGGCGGTGCGCGAGCTCTGCCGGCGCCTCGACGGGCTGCCGCTAGCGATCGAGCTCGCGGCTGCGCGGGCGAAGGTCCTTCCTCCCGAGGAGCTCCTGCCGCGCCTCACCGACCGCCTCGACCTCCTGAGAGGCGGACGCGATTCCGAAGCGCGTCACGCCACACTTCGGGCGACGATCGCCTGGAGCTACGAGCTGCTCAGTCCGAAGGAGCAGCAGCTCTTCGCGCGGCTTGGAGTCTTCTCGGGCGGCTGCACACTCGCTGCGGCCGAGGAGGTTTGTGACGCGGACGTGGACACGCTGCAGGCACTCCTCGACAAGAGCCTTCTACGCCGCACCGGCGACCGCTACTGGATGCTCGAGACCATTCGTGAGTTCGCGCTCGACCGGCACGCCGAGCGCTCGGACGCGTCCGAGACCCTTATGAAGCGGACGGATTACTACGTCCGCGTTGCCGAGGACGCGTTTGCGCATAGCCGCGGTGCAGCGCAGGGCGAGTTGCTGGACCGGCTCGACCCTGAGCACGACAACATTCGTGCGGCGATCGCCCATGCCAGAGAGCTGGGGGACGGTGAGCTGGAGCTGCGACTCGCGGTGGCCGTCGCA
>DASXRO010000152.1:0-7832 GCA_036506555.1 Gaiellaceae bacterium | reverse complement strand
ACGGGCGCCGTCTTTCCGGCCGACGAGCAGACGCGCGCCTGGTTCGAGGAGCAGGGGCGCATGGACGAGTTCGTGGAGATGCCGACGGGTTCGGCGGGCGACTTCGACGAGGAGGAGGAGATCGACCTGTCCACGCTCGTCCCGCTCGTGGCGAAGCCGTCGAGCCCAGGCAACGTCGTCCCCGTCCAGGAGGTGGCAGGCACCGAGCTCGCGCAGGTCTGCATCGGCTCCTCGGTCAACTCCTCCTACGAGGATCTCGCCGTGGTCGGCGCGGTCCTGCGCGGCAACCGGATCGCGGACGGGCTCATCTCCTCCACGGCCACGCCCGGCTCGCGTCAGATCCTCGATCAGATCACGCGCAGCGGCACCTACGTCGACCTTCTGACCGCGGGCGTGCGGATGCTCGAGCCGGCCTGCGGGCCGTGCGTGGGCATGGGCCAGGCACCTCCTTCGGGGTCGGCCTCGCTCCGCACCTTCAACCGCAACTTCCCTGGGCGAAGCGGCACCGCCGACGACCAGGTCTACCTCTGCTCGCCGGCAGTGGCCGCCGCATCCATGCTCACGGGCGTCATCTCCGATCCGCGCGAGTTGCCCGGCATCGAAATTCCCGAACGGCCGGCCGCGCGGCCGGAGGTCGTACAGAAGCACATCCTCGCGCCCGCTCCCGCGGAGGACGCGGCGGGGATCCAGATTCCGCGCGGGCCGAACATCAAGCCTCCCCCGGAGCAGAAGCCGCTGCCCGACGAGCTCGAGCTGCGCGTGCTCATCGTCGCGCCGGACGACATCTCGACAGGAGACCTCTCTCCGGACGGCGCGACCGTCATGGCCTACCGCTCGAACGTCCCGGCCATCGCCCAGTTCACGTTCCAGCACCGCGACAAGGAGTTTCCGCGCCGCGCGAAGGAGTGGGGCGGGGGCTTCATCGTCGCCGGCCACAACTACGGGCAGGGCTCGAGCCGGGAACACGCGGCGCTCGCACCTGCGCAGCTCGGCGTCAGGGCGGTCATCGCCAAGAGCTTCGCCCGCATCCATCGGCGCAACTTGATCGCGCAGGGCATCGTCCCGCTCCTCTTCAAGGACGAGTCCGATTACGAAAAGGCCGAGCTCGGCCAAACGTGGCGGATCTCCGGCCTGCATGGAATCGCCGAGGGGGACGACGAGCTCGAGTGTGAGATCGAGGGTGTCGAGACGATCACGTTGACGCACGACCTGCTGCCGCGCGAGCGGGAGATCGTGGTCGCGGGCGGCCTGATCCGCTACCTGCGCGAGCCGCAGCCCGCGCCGGCGTAGGCGGGCCCCGTGATTCCCGTCCTCCTACTCGTCGGCCTCCTGGCCGGGCGGTGGTATTGCGTGGCCATCGCTGCGGTCGTTTGGCCGCTGATCCTCGTTCTGGCCGGTGTCACCTCGGACCCCGCGGTGCTTGTCGCCGGCGGCGGCCTCGGGGCGGCAAATACGGCCGTCGGCGTCGCGGTTCATCGGGGACTCGTCGGAGGCGTCCGCCTGCTCGCCCGCACGGCCAGGCGCGCTCGCCCCGACAGCTAGGCCGCGTCGGCGGCGCGAGGCAGTTCTTCGAGCGTGACCGGCTCAGCGGGCTCGATCGCCTGCTCCCAGTCGGCCGCCCGCTCGAGGTCGCGCTCGAGGACGCCGAGCCGCCGGTCGGCCTCGCCATAGCGTGCCTGCGCATTGCCGAGGTGCTTGCCGAGCGTGTCGAACTCGGCGCGGAAGCGGTCGAAGTCCTTCGCCATGCCGGCGCAATACGCCATGACGTCCTGGGCGTGCTGCTCGATCTGGAGGCCCTTGAGCCCGAGCGTGATCACGAGCAGGTAGGCGTGGAACGTCGTCGGCGAGACCGGAAATACGCGCTTCTCGAGCGCGTAGCGATAGAGGTTGCCGCTCTTCGAGCAGACGAGCTCGTAATAGACGGACTCGGACGGCAGGTACATGAGCGCGAAGTCGTAGGTGCCCTCGGCCGGGCGCACGTACTTCGAGGCGATGGCGTCGACGTGGATCTTCACGTCGCGCTCGAACGCCTTCGTGTGCAGGGCTCCTTCCGCCTCGTCGTCGGTCTCGACGAGTCGGAT
Source organism: Gaiellaceae bacterium (assembly GCA_036506555.1). GTDB lineage: Bacteria > Actinomycetota > Thermoleophilia > Gaiellales > Gaiellaceae > JAIBJP01. The sequence continues at coordinate 5,751 of DASXRO010000152.1, read as the reverse complement.
GAAGTTGTCCAGTGGGAACTTTGCGTCGACCGGGACGAGCCGGTCGATCTTGATGACAGCGTCCACGCGCTCGCCGGTCTTGAACCCGTACTGGAGCGAGTAGGCGTCCGTCGGAAGCATGTCCCGCAGCAGGTTGCCGAGCATGAGCTCGCCGAAGCCACCACGGGCCTTCGGCGGCCGCAGCGCTTGCTCGAGCCGCGCGAGGTCGTTCGCCCGCGCGAGCATCTGTGCGGTCGCGCCCTCGACGCGCCCGAGCTTCTCGGCGATCTGCGTGGCCGTCTGGCCGGTGCTCTGCTGCTGGGCGAGCAGGCGGCCGTCGAGCCCTTCGAGGCGGCGGTCGACCTTCGTCTCGACGTCGCCGAGACGCCGGTCCAGCTTCTCCTCCATCCCGCCGAGGCGCTGGTCGAGGAGCGCGCGGCCGGAGCGCGCGAGCCACACGGCGCCCGCCGCTGCGAGGCCGAAGAGGACGATGAAAAGAGCGATATCGATCATGGACCGACAAACGCTACAGAGGGGGCCGGACGGAGCCCTCTCGAAAGAAGAAGGGCGGCGTCCTCGCCGCCCCTCCGCCTACGTCCGGTCCTGCTCGCCTTCCGCAGGAGCCTGCGGCTCCGGCGGCTCTTGAGGCATCGGCGGGGGCTGACCGCCGCCGGCTTGCTCCTGTGGGCGTTCGGTCATCCCGCCTGCCTCGGCAGGGCCTCGCTTCTCGCGGCCCAAGAGCTTGTCGAGCCATCCCATGTGCGGGTCCTCCTGATCCTTGTCGGTAGGGGCCGCAGAACTATGGCATTAAACGCCAGCCATTAAAACGCCAAATCCGGCGAGCCCGAAGGCTTACCGGATCTGGCAAGGGCCAGCCTAGAGGGGAGACCCTGGGACGTCAAGCGGGTACCGACGAGAAGAGTTCGCAAAGAGCGATCTTTTCGTCGAGGAGGCCAGGCGTTACGCTAGTCGCGCGTGACGACTTGGGCGCGCTACTTCGACGAGCGCATCGAAACGATGCCGCCCGCGTGGACGCGCCGGCTCGAAGAGGAGCGGCTGGCCGAGCAGCTCCGACACTGCTACGGGCGGTCGCCCTTCTACCGCCGCAAGCTCGAGGAAGTCGGTCTACGGCCCGAGCAGGTCGAAGGGCTCGACGACCTCGCCAAGCTTCCTTTCACGACCAAGGAGGAGCTCCGCGCCTCGCAGGCGGAGAGCCCGCCCTACGGGGATTTCGTGTGCGTCGACGAGATCGAGATCGTGCGCGTCCACCTCAGTTCGGGAACCACTGGGAAGCCGATCGTCATGGCCTACACGGAACGCGACCTGCAGACGTCGGCAGAGGTCGGCGCGCGCGCCTTTTGGGCGGCCGGCGTGAGACCGGACGACACCTTGCTCCACTGCCTCTCCTACAGCTTCTACACCGGGGGGCTCTCCGACCACTCCGCGCTCGAGGCGACCGGAGCGGCGATGGTGCCGGTCGGCCTGGGACAGAGCGCCCGGCTCCTGGAGCTCTGGCGCGACCTACGCCCGACGGCGCTCTTCTCGACGATCACGTACCCGCTCCACCTCGCCGAGATCGCCTCGGAGCAGGGCATCGATGCACGCCAGCTCGGTCTTCGCAAGCTGATCGTGACCGGAGAGCCCGGTGGTCAGATCGCCGCGACGCGCAGGCGGCTCGAGGATCTCTGGGGAGCCAACGTGGGCGACACCTACGGGCTCTCGGACATCTGGGGCACGCTGGCCGGCGAGTGCGAGGAGCGGAACGGCCTCCACTTCTCCGGGCAGGGAGCGACCCTCGTCGAGCTGGTCGATCCCGAAGGGGGCGAGCGGCTCGCACTCGACGCAGGCGCGCGCGGGGAGCTCGTCTTCACCCACCTACACAGGGAGGCGACGCCGCTCCTTCGCTTCCGCTCGCGCGACATCGCCGAGGTGGTCGCGCTCGACTGCGAATGCGGGCGGACCGGCTTTCGCTTCCGCGTCGTCGGGCGCAGCGACGACATGTTCCGCGTCCGCGGCGTCAACGTCTTCCCGAGCGCCGTCGAGGAGCTCCTGCGCGAGCGCGGCGTCGACCGCTTCGCCATCGTGCTCGAGCGGTTCCCGGTCGAGCCGCCGGTGAAGATCCTCGTGGAAGGCGTGAACGGGCGGGAGCGCGAGCTTGCCGAGGCGGTGCGTGCGCGCCTCGAGTTCACCTGCGAGATCGCGGGAGCGACGTTGCCGCGGCCCGAAGGGAAGTCCAAGCTTCTCTACCGCGTGTACGAAGGCGAGGATCCGCCCGCGTGATGCGCCTCGAGCGAGAGGGGGCGGCCGCTTGGATCCGCTGGTCGCGGCCCGAGCGCCTGAACGCGTTCGGGCCGGAAGCGCTTACGGCTCTTGGCGATCTCCTGGCGGAGGCCGGATCGAGCTCCGCCCGGGCGATCGTCTGCTTCGGCGAGGGCGGAGCCTTTTCGTCGGGGGACGACCTGCGCGAGACGGCAGAGATGACGGCCGAGGAGTGGCGGCGTACGCTCGAGGCCTTCAACCGCCTGACGCGTGAGGTGGTCGCGGCGCCGCAGCCGGTGATCGCTGCGATCGACGGAGTCTGTGTCGGCGGGAGCTTCGAGTTCGCCTTCGCGTGCGACGTGCGGGTAGCGACGGCGCGTTCGCGCTTCGGCTGCCCTGAGGTGGCTGTCGGTCTCTCCATCTCGAACGGGTTCTCGGTGCTCGCGCCGCGGGCGGCGCGACGGCTCGTGCTGACGGGAGAGCTCGTGGACGCGGATGAGGCGCTGCGACACGGCCTCGTCGACGTCGTCGTCGAGGACGCGGAGGAAGCGGCGCGCCGCCTCGCCGAGCGGATCGCTGGGCTGGCGCCCCTCGCCGTGGCGGGATCGAAACGATTGCTGGACGAGAGTGCAAAGGATCTGCTCGAGCGCGCCCTCGACCGCGAGCTCGAGCTCTGCGCGCGGCTCTTCGACACGGACGACGCGCGCGAGGGCCTGGCCGCCTTCCTCGAGAAGCGCCCGCCCGGCTTTCGCGGACGGTAGCCGGGCGAACATACGTTCCGTATGATGACCGGAGCCTGAACTAGGCTCGCGGATCTCGATGGAGGAGTTCTTCGGTCCATCCGGCCGCCTCGCGGCCGCGCTCCCGGGTTTCGAGCCCCGGGGCGAGCAGGCTGCCCTCGCGGAGGCGGTGGCGGGCGCCCTCGAGGCCGACGAGCACCTGCTGGCTGAGGCCGGGACGGGCACCGGCAAGAGCCTCGCCTACCTCGTCCCCGCGCTCGTCTCGGGGAAGAGGGTGGTCGTCGCCACGGCGACGAAGGCCCTGCAGGAACAGCTGCTGACGAAGGACGTCCCGGCCGCGGCGGCCGCGCTCGGCCGCGAGGTGCGTGTCGCGGTCCTCAAGGGCCGCCAGAACTACCTCTGCCGCAAGAGCCTCGGCGGCATCGACCAGCTCGGCGGGCTCTTCCGGACGGCCGAGGACGCGGCCGCCTACGAGCGGCTGCGCGACTGGATCGAGAACACGGAGACCGGCGATCGGGCCGAGCTCCCCTTCGAGCCGAGCGCGACGCTCTGGGCCGAGCTCTCGGTCGGCGCCGACCGCTGCGCCGGCCGGCGCTGCCCGCTCGTCGGCTCCTGCTTTGCGGAGGCGGCCCGGGAACGTGCGGCGCACGCCGAGCTGGTGATCGCCAACCACGCTCTGTACTTCGCTGACGTAGCGCTCCGCGCGCGGACGGACGGCAGCGGGGTTCTGCCCGATCACGACGCAGTCGTCTTCGACGAAGCGCACCGGCTCGAGGATGCAGCCGCCTCCTGGTTCGGCGGCCGCGTCTCGCTTGCGCGTCTGCGCCAGCTCGTCCGCGACGTCGAGCGCTACTGCCGCGAACAGGAGAAAAGACCGCCGGCGCGCGCGCTCGCGGAGGTCGAACGTGCCGGCGCCGACCTCATCGCGGCGTTCGATCCCTGTTCGGGGCGGCGGCGCCTCGTCGCAGCCGACGAGGAGGAGCTCGACCGGCGCGGCTCGCTCCTGGCCGCCGCGCTCGCGCGTCTCTGCAACGAGCTCGCGGGCGGGGGAGAGGATGCCGACGCTCTGGGGCGGCGCTCGCTTGCCGCAGCCGCCGACGTCGAGGCCTGCCTGGCGCTCGACGATCCCGACCGGGTCTCGTGGGCCGAGCCCGGCGCGCTCGCCTGGGCGCCGGTGGACGTCTCCGGGATCCTCCGCGAGGCGCTCTGGGAGGACGGCCCGACGGCGGTCCTCGTCTCCGCCACGCTCGAGACGCGGTTCCTGCGGCGACGCCTCGGCCTCGACGAGCCCCAGGAGCTCGTCCTGCCGTCGCCGTTCGACTTCCGCGAGCAGGCGCTGCTCTACGTCCCGGCGCGCTTCCCGGAGCCGCGCGCCCCGGGCTACTACGCGCGCCTCGCCGACGAAGTCATCGCGCTCTGCAACCTCTCCCGCGGCCGCGCGCTCGTGCTCACGTCGTCCTACCGGGCGCTGGACGAGCTGGTCGGGCGAACGCACGGCCGGCTTCCCTTTCCCGTGCTCGTGCAGGGCGAGGCGCCGCGCGAGCGCCTGCTCGAGCGCTTTCGCGACGATGTCGCCTCGGTCCTCTTCGCCACCGCGACGTTCTGGCAGGGAGTGGACGTCGCGGGCGAGTCGCTCTCGCTGCTCGTCGTCGACAAACTCCCCTTTGCGGCGCCCGGCGACCCGCTCGTCGAGGCGCGCTGCGAGCGCATCGCGCGCGAGGGCGGCGACTGGTTCGTGGACTACGCCCTCCCGGCGGCCGTGCTCCAGCTGCGGCAGGGCTTCGGCCGGCTCATTCGCGGCCACGGCGACGAGGGAGTCGTCGCGATCCTCGATCCACGGCTCCGCACACGCGGCTACGGGCGCCGCTTCCTCGACGCGCTCCCGCCTGCGCCCGTCGTCGGAGAACGCGCTGCAGTGGCCCACTTCTTCGGTGCCGGAGCGCGCGCGACTGCCTGATACCTTTCGGCGCCGTGGCCAAGAAGAAGAAGAGCCGGGTTCCGGCCCCGCCCAGGCCGGTCCAGGCGCCCAAGCGCAGTGTCCAGGCGCCTCAGCGGCGGGTCGAGCATCGGGCTGAGCGGAGCTCGCGGATGCTCTTTATCGCGCTCGGAGCCGCGATCGTCGTCGTGGCCGCGGGGGTCGGCATCGTCATGGCCGTCCGGGGTGGAGGGGCAGCTCAGGCGAGCGGAGTCGACGGGCCGTGCGTGCGCCAGACGTTCCCTCCACAGGGGCGCCAGCACGTCCAGGAGCTCGGCAAGAGCTTCCGCTACAACTCGTTCCCCCCGTCGAGCGGGCCGCATTACCCGGTGCCGGCGGTCTACAACGTCTACGACCAGCCCGTCCCGGAGATCCGCCTCGTCCACAACCTCGAGCACGGGGCGGTCGAGGTCCAGTACGGAAGCAAGGTGCCGCAGTCCGTCGTCCAGGAGATCGTGACGTGGTACGCGAAGAGTCCGCTGGGGTTGATCGTCGCGCCTCTTCCGACCAGCGCAAGCGAGCTGCACGCCACGCCGCCGCCCGATGCGGACAAGAAGATCTTCCTGACAGCCTGGACGCATGTCGCGACCTGCACCACGTTCGACGAGCAGGCCTTTGCGAACTTCCTCGACGACTACCGGGGCCCGAAGGGCGACGGGCCCGAGAAGTTCCCGCTCTCGGCGTTACAACCGGGCGGAACGTAAGCTGAATCCGCGCCGGGGTGGCGGAACGGTAGACGCGGGGGATTTAAAATCCTCTGCCCGCAAGGGCGTGTGAGTTCGACTCTCACCCCCGGCA
>DASXRO010000151.1:0-2000 GCA_036506555.1 Gaiellaceae bacterium | reverse complement strand
TCGACCGCCAGGTCGATGAGCTCGTCGTCCAGACTCTCTACGAAGCTCGATTTCCAGTAGTTGAGCGCGCCTCGCGGAAAGCCGTCGTCGAGCAGCGTGTTCATGACCGCGTACGGCATCGGCCCCAACTCGACCATGAGGGGCTGGCCAAACTCTCGGAGCGGCGCAAGGTCCTTCTGCGCTTGCTCGGCCGGTCCGGCGTGGCAGACAACGAGTGCCGCGAGTCTCAGGTCGGAGCTGCCCGGCGCGTAGACGAGCCCTCCGAACACGGTCAGCTCGTCGGGTACGGACTGCGTGAACTCGCGGTAGAACTGCAGGACATCTCTCGCCGCCTCGAACGGGTGGGCGACCAGGCCTCCGACGACCTCGCTCAGCGGATGAAGGCGGTATTCGAGTGACGTCGCGACGCCAAAGTTGCCACCGCCCCCGCGGAGAGCCCAGAACAGATCCGGATCGGACTCCGCTGTGACGTTGAGCACCGCGCCGTCTGCGTTCACGAGCTCGACCGAGAGGAGGTTGTCGGCGGCGAGGCCGTGGATGCCCATCAGCCAGCCGAGACCCCCGCCGAGTGTCAGACCCGCGATCCCGGTCGTCGAGATCGCGCCGCCGGTGACGGCCAGCCCGTGCACGGCCGTTTCTCGGTTGAACTCCGACCAGATGACCCCGCCCTGCGCGCGGATCGTCCCGGCCTCGGGGTCGACATACATCCCCCTCATCTCGGCGAGGTCGATCATCAGTCCGCCGTCGGTGACGCTTCGCCCGGCGATGTTGTGTCCGCCGCCGCGAATCGAGATCTCCAGACCCGCCTCGCGCGCGAGGCCAACCGCCGCGCTGACGTCTGCCGCACCGCGGCAGCGCGCGATCAACGCAGGCCGCTTGTCGATGAGCCCGTTATGGACCCGGCGCGCGGCTTCGTAGTGGTCTTCGCCAGGCTGGAGCACGGTGCCTGAGATGCTCACCGAGAAGGCGTCGACGCGGTCGGCGTCGATAGTTGTGGCGGTCATCACCAGACACCTCCAAATAGAAGTGGACGGGCGAGTCTAGAACCGCAGTCGCAGCCGCGCCAGCGAAACCTCTAGAGGATCCGCACGTCTGTCTCGGCGAAGCGCGTAAGTGCGTTCACGAGTGAGCGCAGCTGACGGCCACGGCGCGTGAGGCGATATTCGACCCGGGGCGGGCGGTCGTCTATTACCGCTCGCTCGAACACTCCGGCCTCCTCGAGGTCGCTCAACCGCTGGGCCAGGGTCGCCGGCGGAATGGTGCCGAGCGCTTGCTGGAACTCGTTGAAGCGGACGGCGCCTTCGTGCGAGACGTAGAGGATCGAGACCGTCCAGCGCCGCTCGAGGAGGTCCGCGGCGCGGCGGACCTCCTCGGGGAGCGGCGGGCAGCTACGACAGCGCATGCGCCGAGTATGGCTCGAGGGACAGCTCGAGCACCTCGCCCAGGCTCATCACAGGGTGGAAGCTGATCTCGTTGCGGACGTCCTCGGGGACGTCGTCGAGGTCGGCCCGGTTTCGCTCCGGGATGATCACGTCGGTCAGGCCGGCAGCGTGGGCGGCGAGCGCCTTCTGCTTCAGGCCGCCGATCGGAAGCACGCGACCTTGCAGCGTGACCTCGCCGGTCATGCCGACAGTGTGCTTCACCGGCCGGCCCGTGAGGAGGGAGGCAAGCGCCGTCGTCATCGTGATCCCGGCGCTCGGACCGTCCTTCGGGATCGCCCCCGCCGGCACGTGCACGTGGAAGCTCGCGTCCTCGAAGACGCGCTCCTCGAGGCCGAGCTCCTCCGCGTGCGAGCGCACATAAGAGAGCGCGATGCGTGCCGACTCCTTCATCACGTCGCCGAGCTGGCCAGTCAGGAGGAGCTCGTCCTTGCCCGGCATCTTCGTCGCCTCGACGAAGAGGACGTCGCCTCCCGTCCCCGTGACCGCCAGGCCGGTCGCCACCCCGGGCACGGCCGTTCGCTCGGCGGACTCCTGGTAGAAGCGTTGTCGGCCGAGCGC
>DASXRO010000150.1:0-33665 GCA_036506555.1 Gaiellaceae bacterium | reverse complement strand
TACCACACCGTGGCGGGATTCGTGTTCGGCGCGCTCGGCCGGGCGGCCGAGGCCGGCGACGAGGTTCTCCACGACGGGCTGCGCTTCCAGGTCGTCGACGTCGACGGGCCCCGCATCGAGCGCCTCGAGGTCGAGTTCATCGAAGAGGAGCCTGAGAGGGAAGAGGTCGCCGCCGAGTAGATTCTCGGCGTGCAGTTCGACCACATCGGCATCCCTGCGGGCGCGAAACGCGATGGGATGCGCTTTCTCGAGTCGAAGCGCCTGTGGCTCACGAGCCCGGCCGACCACCCGTACCGCGTCGAGTGGCTCTGGTACGAGGACGGCAGTCCGGAGGTCGAGCTGGTCCGCACCGTGCCGCACGTCGCCTACCGCGTCGGCTCGCTCGAGGAGGCGATGGAGGGCCGCTGCGTGATCGCCGAGCCGTTCGACGTCTTCGGCGAGGTGCGCGTCTCCTTCGTCGAGGTGGACGGAGCGCCGGTCGAGTTTGTCCAGCCCTACTGAGGCCGCGCCGCCGCGTCGAACTTCTCGGGCGGCCTCCTCCCCGTCAGTAACCAGAGGACGAGGATCGTCCCGAGCAAAACCAGGGGCCCGGCAATGCCTCCGACCCTGCTCCAGGGAACGCCGCCGCCGGGTGCGGTCGGATACTCGATCCGGTCGATCAGCTCTGCCGAGGGGCGAACCCACTCGCCGTCCCTGTAGAGGAGCCCCAGGTCCGGGTAATAGGCCAGCCGGTTGTGCCCGTCGGTCCACGGCGACGGTTCCGCGGCCCGGACGACGATCGCGATCGGCGAGCCGCGGCCGATGACGAACGGTTCGCGCGCCCTTGGGAGGCTGTCGAAGAGGGCGTCGTAGCTTTGCACTCTGCCCGTCCTGCGGCCGGCGATCACGACTTCGGTCAGTTTCGGCGGAGCAAAAGGCTCCAGACCGCGAAGCGCGCTTCGCAGGGCCGACTCCGTCGCCAAGGGCAGCTTGATCCACGTTTGCGGCGACAACTGCGTCGGATCGGGCCTGGCGCGGAGAGTGCCGGACGCGGGGACGAAGAAAGCGGGCGTTGTAGGTCCCGTTGCTTGCTGGGCTTGATCCCGTGTGCGGTAGTTCGACGGCTCGAGAATGTAATAGCCGCCGATCGGCGGCGGCCCGGTTGTCTTCACCTCGACGGCCCCGGGGCGGATAAGAACGAGGCCGTTGAAGACCGACTTGCACCCGTTGGCGCCGCAGACTCGCGTGATGAGGAGACCTCCTCCAAGAACCTGGGCAGAAGCAAGAGGCGTCGCCACCAGGCTCGCGACGAGCACGAGAACGAGCAAGACTGCCCGCTTCATCCCACCAGAAACGTACTCCGGAAAGAGAGAAACGTGAAGTCCTCGAATCTCGTCGAGCTCGCCTCCGCGCTCGTTGCGATCGACTCCGTGAACCCGGATCTCGTGCCCGGGGGCGCCGGAGAAGGCGAGATTGCGCGCTTCGTGGGCGGCTGGCTCGAGGAAGCCGGGCTCGAGGTTGAAAGCGACGAGGTCGCACCCGGCCGCTTCAACGTGGTCGGAATCGCGCGGGGCTCGGGCGGCGGACGGTCGCTGATCCTCAACGCGCACATGGACACGGTCGGCGTCGCCGGCATGGAGAGCCCGTTCTCGGCGCGATCAGAGGACGGGCGGCTCTACGGGCGCGGCGCCTACGACATGAAGGCGAGCCTGGCGGCCATCATGCTGGCGGGCGCCAAGGCGGCGAACGCAGGCCTGCGCGGCGACGTGATCGTCACCGCCGTCTGCGACGAGGAGGTGGCGAGCATCGGGACGGCGGCCGTGACCGACCGCTACCGTGCCGACGCGGCGATTGTGTCCGAGCCGACCGAGGAGCGGCTCGCCGTCGCGCACAAGGGCTTCGGCTGGCTCGAGATAGAGACTCGTGGCCGCGCGGCGCACGGCTCGCGCCCGGACCTTGGAGAGGATGCGATCGCCCGCATGGGCGGCGTGCTCGTCGGCATCGAGGCGCTCGACAAGGCGCTCCGCGAGCGCCCGCCGCACCCGCTGCTCGGCACGGGCTCCGTGCACGCCTCCACGATCGAGGGGGGCATCGAGCTCTCGACGTATCCCGACCGCTGCCTGCTCCGGGCGGAGCGGCGCACTGTTCCCGGCGAGACGCAGGACGAACTGGAGGCCGAGGCGCGAGACCTGCTCGGGGCGCTGGACGGATCCACCCGTGTCACCTTCTTCCGCGAGCCCTTCGAAGTCGCGGAGGAGGAGGAGATCGTCCGCCTCGTGAGCGCTCATGCCGACGGTCCCGAGGTGATCGGCGTCCCCTTCTGGGCGGACTCGGCGCTGCTCGCGGTCGCAGGCATCCCCACGGTGGTCTACGGGCCCCGCGGCGAGGGTGCGCACGCCGAGATCGAGTGGGCCGACGTGGCGAGCGCGGAGCGCTGCGCGGAGGTCTACGCCGCGGTCGCAGCCGAGTTCTGCGCGTAGGAAACGGTTCGAATTTGACAGTGTGGGGGAGCCTCGACTAGTAATCCCACCAACTCGCTAGGGAAACTCGAAAGATCAGGGAGGGAAATGAAAGGCATTAGCGGTCTTCTTGTTCTGGCCTCGGCGGTCGCTCTCCTAGCCTGGGGTTGCGGCGGTACCACGTCGGCCTCGGGGGGTGGAACCGGGGGCACGATCACGCTCGTCGCCTACTCGACGCCGAAGGAGGCGTACGAGGCGGTCATCCCGGCCTTCCAGAAGACGTCCGCCGGCAAGGGAGTCAAGTTCGAGCAGTCATACGGGGCCTCCGGCGAGCAGAGCCGCGCCGTCGAGGCGGGATTGCCGGCGAGCGTGGTTGCCTTCTCACTCGCCCCGGACGTCGACAGGCTCGTCGAGGCCGACATCGTCTCGGCCGACTGGAACAAGGACCGCTACAAGGGCATGGTCACCGACTCGGTCGTCGTCTTCGTCGTCCGCAACGGCAATCCCAAGGGGATCCACACCTGGGACGACCTCGTGAAACCGGGCATCCAGGTGATCACGCCGAACCCGTTCACCTCGGGAAGCGCGCGCTGGAACCTCATGGCCGCCTACGGCGCCCAACTCGAGCTGGGGAGAACGCCCGATCAGGCACTGGCCTATCTCGGCGACCTCCTCGAGAACACGCCCGTGCAGGACAAGAGCGCCCGCGAGGCGCTGCAGACGTTCGTTGGCGGTAAAGGCGACGTCATGCTCGCGTACGAAAACGAGGCGATCACCGCGCAGCAGAAAGGCGAGGACGTGGACTATGTCGTCCCCGACCAGACGATCCTGATCGAGAATCCCGTCGCAGTGACCAAGGACGCCCCCGAATCCGCCAAAGCGTTCGTCACCTTCCTGCGCACGCCGCCGGCGCAGAAGATCTTCGGCCAGAAGGGCTATCGGCCCGTCGTCAAGAGCGTGCTCGACCAGTTCGACTATCCGCAGCCGTCCAGCCTCTTCACGATCGACAGGTTCGGCGGCTGGAGCGAGGTCACCGATAAATTCTTCGACCGCGACAACGGCCTCGTGGCGAAGATCGAACAGGGATTGGGGGTTTCGACGGATTCCGGGTAGAGCACTCGCCGCTCGCCTTCCGGCACGCGTCGCGCCCCAGCCGGTTCCGCTCGGGCGCGGCTTCGTGTCCGCCTATCTCGGCTTCATCGTCCTGCTCCCGCTCGCGGCTGTGGTGTGGCGCTCTACGGACCGGGGCGCCGACAGCTTCTGGCGCTCGGTCTCGAGCCCGGCGGCCGTCTCCTCGCTGAAGCTGACCTTCGCCGCGTCGATCGCGGTCGTCGCCATCAATGCCGTCAGCGGGACCCTGATCGCGTGGGTGCTGGTCCGCGACTCGTTCCGAGGCAAGAGCATCGTCAACGCGCTCATCGACCTCCCGTTCGCGCTTCCGACGATCGTCGCGGGCCTCACTCTGCTGGCGCTCTACGGCCCGCGTGGGCCGTTCGACATCAACATCGCTTACACGCGCGCGGCCATCTTGCTGGCGCTGCTCTTCGTCACGCTCCCGTTCGTCGTCCGCTCCGTGCAGCCGGTCCTCCTCGAGCTCGACGAGGAGATGGAAGAGGCGGCGGCCTCGCTCGGCGCGCGGCCTGCGACGATCTTCCGCCGCATCGTCCTACCGAACCTCGCGCCGGCGATCCTCTCCGGCTGCGCCCTCGCCTTCGCGCGCGCCCTCGGCGAGTTCGGCTCCGTCGTGCTCATCTCGGGCAACATCCCGTTCAAGACCGAGGTCGCCTCGGTCCACATCTTCAGCCAGGTTGAGAGCGATGATGTCACCGGGGCGGCCGCCCTCTCGGTCGTCCTCCTCGCGCTCTCTCTCGTCGCTCTCTTCGCACTCGAGGCGCTGCGGCGGTGGAGGTTCAGGGATGACCGCTAGGCTGGGCCTTCGCTTCGCCGCCCTCGGCTACCTCGCGCTCCTCCTCGTGCTCCCGGTCGGCATGGTCTTCTGGCGCACGTTCCAGCACGGGCTGGGGCCGGTTTGGAGCGCCGCGACGACCCCCGAAGCGCTCCATGCGCTCTGGCTCACGGTCATCATCGCGCTGATCGCCGTCCCGGCGAACACGATCTTCGGCGTCGTCTGCGCGCTCGTGATCGTGCGCGGACGCTTCCGGGGGAAGGCGCTTCTGAACGCCCTCGTCGATCTCCCCTTCGCCCTCTCGCCCGTCGTCGTCGGGCTGGCGCTCTACCTCGTCTACGCACGCAGCGGCTGGTTCGGGGGCTGGCTCTTCGACAACGGCATTCGGGTGATCTTCGCGCTGCCCGGCATGATCCTGGCGACGATCTTCGTCTCGCTGCCGTTCGTCGTCCGCGAGGTCGTTCCGGTCCTGCGGGAGCTCGGCACCGACCAGGAGGAGGCCGCGTGGACGCTCGGCGCCTCGCCGTTCGCCGCCTTCCGGCGGATCACCCTGCCCGCCATCCGCTGGGGAATCACGTACGGCGTCGTCCTCACGACGGCCCGCGCAATCGGGGAGTTCGGCGCCGTCTCCGTCGTCTCGGGCAACATCGCCGGCCGCACCGAGACGCTTACGCTCCACGTCCAGGATCGCTTTCAGTCCTTCGATCTCACAGGGGCCTACACCGCCTCGGTCGAGCTGGCCGTGCTCGCAGTGCTTACTCTTCTCGTCATGACCCTGATCCGGAAGGAGAAATCCGGTGGCGATAGCGATTCGCCGGGTATCGAAGCGGTTCGGTAGCTTCGTCGCGCTCGACAACGTCTCGCTGGCGATTGCGAGCGGCTCTCTGACGGCCGTGCTCGGCCCGAGCGGGAGCGGTAAGTCCACGCTCCTGCGGATCGTCGCCGGTCTCGAGGAGCCCGACGAAGGCGACGTCTCCATCCACGGAGAGGATGCGACCGGCGTGCCCCCGCAGAAGCGCGGCGTGGGCTTCGTCTTCCAGCACTACGCCGCGTTCAAGCACATGAGCGTGCGCGAGAACGTCGCCTTCGCGCTCAAGATCCGCAAGCGTCCGCGCGCCGAGATTCGCGAGCGGGTGGACGAGTTGCTGCGCCTTGTCCAGCTCGAGGGCTTCGCCGACCGCTATCCGTCACAGCTCTCGGGCGGCCAGCGCCAGCGCATGGCGCTCGCCCGCGCGCTCGCGGCCGAGCCGCGCGTCCTCCTCCTCGACGAGCCCTTCGGTGCCCTCGACGCTCGCGTCCGCAAGGAGCTCCGTGCCTGGCTTCGCCGGCTGCACGAGGAGGTGCCCGTGACGACGGTCCTCGTTACGCACGACCAGGAGGAGGCGATGGAGGTCGCCGACCGCGTCGCGGTCATGAACGAAGGCCGCATCGAGCAGACGGGCAAGCCGCGCGACCTGTACGAGCATCCCGCCAACGAGTTCGTGATGAGCTTCGTCGGGCCAGCCAACCGGCTCGGCGAGGCATGGATCCGCCCGCACGACCTCGAGGTGAGCCTCGAGCCCAACGGCACGACCAAGGAGGCGATGGTCGAGCGCGTCGTCCATCTCGGCTTCGAGGTTCGCGCGGAGCTCGTGCTCGAAGACGAGCGTCGCGTCTCGGCTCAGGTGACTCGCAACGAGGCCGAGGAGCTGGAGCTGCACGAGGGCCAGATCGTCTTCGTGCGGCCGAGCCGGACGCACGTCTTCAATGCGGCTGCCAGGCCTCCGGGTCGCTGGTAATCGCGCCGATCTCCTCGGGCAGATTGCCGGCTGCAAGGTCGGCGAGCGTCACGGACTCGAGCACCGCGCGGAGGTTGGCGCGGACGGCGATCCAGACGTCGCGCAGCCGGACGGCCGGGCCCGTGTACTCGACGTTCTCGGGGCGGGCGCCGCGCACGTTTGCAAGCGGCCCGTCGACGGCACGGATGACCTCCGCGAGCGTGATCTCCTCGGGCGGGCGCGCGAGCCAGTAGCCGCCCTCTGCGCCCCGCTGGCTGGCGACGAGGCCGTCGTGCCGGAGCTCGAGGAGGATGTTCTCGAGAAACTTGAGCGGAATGTCCTGCGCCTGAGCGATCCGCTCGCCCTTGATCGGCCCCTCGCCTTGGGCGGCGGCGAGCTCGAGAACGGCGCGGAGTGCATAGTCGGCCTTCGCGGAGACCCGCATGACCGCATTCTCGCCGCTCGCGACCCTTAGGGTCGAAGTTTCCCTTGTTATCGGGCCAGCGCGTCCGTGCGCTGAGCCATCTCGACGTCCTTTTGAGTGATGGCCCGCGTCGTGTGCGTCCACCAGCGGACGGTGACGGCATTCCAGCTCACGGAGATGTCGGGATGGTGATCGGCCTCCTCGGCGGCCTCGGCGAGGCGGTTCACGAAGGCGACGGCCTCACGGAAGTCCTTGAAGCGAAAGCCGCGCTGCAGCGCGCCGCGCACCTCGTTCCACCCTTCGGGATAACCCTCGCCCACGGCGGCGCAGTATGCCGGAGCCGGGTGCTAGACGATCGTGAGTGTCCCTTCGGCGACGGTCCCGCGCAGCTCGACCTGCCGGTCGGACCAGGTGACTCCATCGGCGGTCGTCAGCCCTTCGAGGCTCCCGAGGTCCAGGCCTTCGACCACGAGGAAGGGGCCTCCGCACTGGGGCGGGTAGGACTCGAGGATCGCGCTACAGAGGCGGATGGTTTCGCCGGTCGCGATCAGCGCTCCACGGACGAGATGGGGCTCGCCGGACGTGCCGTCGAGCGCCTGCTGCACCGAGAGCGGGCCGCTCTGTCCACCCGATCCGCAGCCGGCCACGATGAGGGTCAGGAGCGTGAGAACCAGCGCCTTCATGCCTCTTCGACGCGCCTAGGAAAGTTCCAGCGGCTGGTTGCCGGTGCTCTCGATGCGCCAGGCCGCCAGCTCGCCTGAGTGAAGCGCGAGGATGACGTAGGGACGGCCTTTCCAGAGCCCGATGTTCTCGACGTCCGTGCGCGATGGTCGGGGCGGGCTCGAGAGGTGCGAGTGGAAGACGGCGAGCTCGTAGCCCTCGTCCTCGAGGAACCACGCCTCCGGATCGACCTCGAGGTCGAAGCGGTACGGGCTCTGGTCGCGGTTGCGGCCGGGGATGTAGCGCTCTGCGACTCCGCCGCGAAAGGCGATGAGGCCGCAAGCCTCGTTCGGTCGCTCGGCCTCGGCGTGCTCGACCAGCGCCGAGCGCACCTCGGCCGGGATCACCACCAGATGCGGTCCTCCATCGTCTCGGCGCCATGCGTCCAGAAGTCGGCGGACAGGTACTTCCAGCCCCCGTCGGCGAGGACGCAAACGATTACGCCCTCCTCGAGCTCCTCCGCAAGGAGACGGGCGACATGGACGACGGCCCCCGAGGAGACGCCGGCGAAGATGCCCTCGCGCTTGAGCAGGAAGCGAATGCCGGCGACCGACTCCTCGTTGGAGACGAGAATCTTCCGGTCGAGCTTCGAGACGTCGAGGATCGGCGGCACGTAGCCGTCGGCCAGCGAGCGCAGGCCGTAGACGAGATCACCTTGCAGCGGCTCGGCGGCGGCGACGAGGACATCCGGAAACGCCTCGCGCAGGCGCTCGCCCGCGCCCATGAGGGTTCCGCCGGTGCCGAGCCCCGCTACGAGGGCGTCGACGTGCGGCAGCGCCTCGACGATCTCGGCGCCGGTCCCCTCGTAGTGGGCGCGCGGATTGGCGTCGTTCGCGTACTGGTTGAGCATGAAGTAGCCGGGGGCCTGTTCCGCCAGACGCAGGGCGAGGCGGACGGCGCCGTTCGACCCCTCGGCAGCCGGAGAGAAGATGAGCTTCGCACCGTAGAGCTCGAGGATCTTGATGCGCTCCGGGGTCGAGTTCTCGGGCATGACACACGTGAGCGGATACCCCTTCAGCTTCGCCACCATCGCAAGGGAGATGCCGGTGTTCCCACTGGTCGGCTCGAGCAGGTGTCGGCCGGGCTCGAGCTCGCCGCTCGCCTCCGCGGCCTCGACCATCGCCTTGGCGATCCGGTCCTTGAGCGAGCCGGTCGGATTCTGGCCCTCGAGCTTGGCATAGAGGCGAATGCCCTCGTGCGGAGCGAGGCGCGGGAGCTCGACCAGCGGGGTCGAGCCGACCGCTTCGAGGAGCGACTGGCTCAGCGTGCGCTCGCCGCCGGCCATGGCCGGCAGAAGGATCACCGTCGAGGTGTCGCGCAGGGACGTCTCGAGGCCGTCGAGCGTGCGGATGTCCTCGTTGTCGACGTAGACGTTGACGAACGGCGCAAGCTCGTCCCCGTTCTCCAGCACCTGGCGCCCGAGCGTCGGAAAACGGTCGGCGAGATCGGCGAACAGCTCGCGCAGCGTAGCGCCCGAGGCCTCGATCTCGCGCGCGCCGCCGACCGAGTCGCGTAGCGTTGGTGGGATGCGGACCCTGGTCACGGGGGGCACTACAAAGCGTGGGTCCTGCCGCCCTGGCAGAACTCGACGTAGTCGATGTAGTCCGTGATCGTGGGGTTCTCGCCGCAGACGGGGCAGTCGGGGTCGCGGCGCAGATTGATCTCCGTGAAAGCCCCTGCGAGCGCGTCGAACATGAGCAGGCGCCCGACGAGCGGCTCGCCGATCCCGAGCGCGAGCTTGAGCGCCTCGTTCGCCTGCAGGGAGCCGATCACCCCGGGGAGCACGCCGAGGACGCCGCCCTCTGCGCAGCTCGGCGCGAGCTCGGGGGGCGGCGGCTGGGGGAAGAGGCAGCGGTAGCACGGGCCCTCGTGCGGCTTGAACACCGTGGCCTGGCCCTCGAAGCGGTAGATCGAGCCGTGGACGACCGGGGTCTTGTGCCAGACGGAGGCGTCGTTCAGGAGATAGCGGGTGGGAAAGTTGTCCGCGCCGTCGACGATCACGTCCCAGCCCTCGCCGAGGATGCGGTCGACGTTCTCCGAGGTGAGCCGCTCCTGGAAGACCTTGACGGTGACGTCGGGGTTCAGCGCCTCGATCGTCCGCTTGGCGGACTCGGCCTTCGACTCGCCGAGGCGTTCGGTCGAGTGGACGATCTGGCGCTGCAGGTTCGTCTCGTCGACCACATCGTCGTCGACGATCCCGATCGTGCCGACGCCGGCGGCGGCGAGGTAGAGCGAGGCGGGGGAGCCGAGGCCGCCTGCCCCGATGAGCAGGACACGCGACCGGAGCAGCCGCTGCTGCCCCTCCTCGCCGACCTCGGGAATCAGAAGGTGGCGGCTGTAACGGCGGCGCTTCGCCTCATCGAGCGCCTCTGGAATCTCGAAAGGGAAGCCATTCCGCTTCCAATCCGTGAAGCCACCCGCGAGAGAGACGACCTCCTGGTAGCCGAGCTCCTCGAGCGTCTTGGCGGCGAACGCGGAGCGGTTACCCGCCGCGCAGTAGACGAGGACCGGGCGCGACTTGTCGGGCGCAGTCGCCTCGATGCGGGATTCGAGGGAGCCGCGGGGCACGTGCACGGCGCCGGGGAGGTGTCCTTCGTCCCACTCCTCGCGCTCGCGCACGTCCACGATCACGGGCTCTTCGGCGTCGATCATCTCTCGCGCGCGCAGCGCGTCGATCTCGTCGATCTCGCCCTTGACCTGCTGCAGAAGCTCTCTGTACGTCGCCATGAGGAGTTGCTTTACCGAATATAGCAACGTTGCAAGGGATCGCCTGCCGGTGCCGCGGCTACGCTCGTGCGCGTGTCTCCTCGCACCCGCGTGCGCGTCTTCGTGGCTCTCGCTGCGCTCGCGGCCGCGGGAATCGCCGTCGGCGCAACCCTGATCGGGCGAGACGACGGGAGCGGACCGAAGGCCGTCCCGCGCGGCTCACCGCCGCTCGAGCTCAGCATCCTCGTTCGCGACGATGCCGAGGCGCGCGCTCTCCGTGCGGCTGAGCGCGCCTACGACAGTGGGAATCGCGCGGCGGCTCGGAGGCAGTTCAACGGGCTCCACGAGCGCGATCCCGCCTCGGTCGAGGCCGCCGTCGGCGCTGCGATCGCCGCTTGGCCGAACGGCACGCTGGTCAGACTGCGGAACCTGGCGGCGAGTCACCCTGAATCCGGGCTCGTACACCTGCACCTTGGGCTTGCCCTCTACGCGCTGGGCGACGACACCGCCGCGGCCGCCGAGTGGCGCGCGGCCAAGCGGAGCGATCCCGACACGCCCTCGGCGCTGCGTGCGGACGATCTCCTCCATCCGGACATGGCGCCGGGCCACCCCTTCTTCTATCCCAAATTCCCCACGCCGGCGGGGATCTCGAAGCTATCACCGGCGAAGCAGCTCGAAAGGCTGCGGCAGGACGCGGCCAAGGGCGGCGTGGAGGCGAATCTCCTCTACGGCGTCGCCCTCCAACGCGTCGGCAGGCCGGTCTCCGCCCGCGCGGCGTTCGCGCGTGCGCTCGCGCTCGATCCTGAAAGCGTTCCCGCACAGGTGGCGGATGCGGTCGGGCGCTTCGACAAGTCCCAACCGGCGGCTGCGTTCTCCCGCCTGGGGCCTCTCGCCCGCGACCATCCAGCCGCCGCGGTCGTCCGTTTTCACCTCGGGTTGCTCCTTCTTTGGATCGGAGACGTCGAGGACGCGCGCGTCCAACTTCAGCGCGCAGCGGCCGCAGATCGCGGCGGAACCTACGGAAAGGAAGCGAGAGCGCTACTTTCCCGTCTTGAAACTATTGGGACCTAACGACAAACAAATAGTCCGAACGGCCCATAGCGGTATGTCCGGTGCTCGTGCAAAAGTCGCGCCACGCATGATCCCAAGTTGCAACGGGGAGGACGTTGACAAACCGGCGGGCGTCACTACGGTCAGGGGGAGGGGTCTGATGGGTGAGGGGAGAGGGAATGGAACGGGAGCTGTGATGCTGGAGGACGACGGCGCGAGGGCGCTTGTCCGCCAGGGCCAGGAAGCCGGCTTTCTCACGCACGAGGAGATCGCGCTCGCCCTCGACGAGCTCGACTTCGACACCGCGCAGATCGACGAGTTCTACCAGGCGCTGGAAGAGCTTCACATCGAGGTGCTGGAAGCGGCGTCGGCACCGGAGGAGGTCGAGGCCGAGCCGGAGGCGCACGATGTCTCGACCGACGCGCTCCAGCTCTTCCTCAAGGACATCGGCAAGGTTCCGCTCCTGACGGCGGCGCAGGAGGTCGAGCTCTCGAAGCGGATCGAGCGCGGCGACCATCGCGCCAAGCAGCAAATGGTGGAGGCCAACCTCCGCCTCGTCGTCTCGATCGCGAAGAACTACCGCAACCAGGGCCTGCCGTTCCTCGATCTCATCCAGGAAGGAACGATCGGGCTCGTCCGCGCCGCGGAGAAGTTCGACTATCGCAAGGGCTTCAAGTTTTCGACGTACGCGACGTGGTGGATTCGCCAGGCGGTCGCCCGCGCGCTCGCCGACAAGGCCCGGACGATTCGCATGCCGGTGCACGTGGTCGAGAAGCTCAACAAGATCAGCCGGGCCGAGCGCAAGCTCATCAGCGAGCTCGGGCACGATCCGAGCGCCGACGAGATCGCTCGCGAGCTCGAGATCGACCGCGAGGAGGTCGAGCAGATCCGCCGCAGCGCGCAGACGCCCGTCTCGCTGGAGAAGCCGGTTGGAGACGAGGAGGAATCCGAGTTCGGCCACTTCCTCGCCGACCAGTCGGCAGCGCAGCCGGACGAGGCCGCCGAGACGACGCTTCGCAAGGAGACGCTCAAGCGCATCCTCAGCGCGCTCTCGCCGCGCGAGCGCCGCGTGCTCGAGCTGCGCTACGGGCTCGACGGCCAGCATCCGCGCACCCTCGACGAGGTCGGGCGGACGTTCAACGTCACGCGCGAGCGGGTCCGGCAGATCGAGAACCAGAGCCTGAAGAAGCTCCAGGCACTGGCCGAGTCCCAAAAGCTCCGCGAAGTCGCCTAGCACTCCTGGACGGCGCCGCTCAGGCCGGGCGGAGCCCGGCCCCGCGGGCCGCCTGACGCCGCTGGCGGCAGGATCCGGCGTCCTCGGGGCTTGGCCGTGCTACTTGGGCACTGTCCTGCGCCCCTCGGACGGCGCCTCCTTTGCCAGCTGCGCCCCAGGAGCGCTAGGTGGCGTTTGCGAGGCTAGACTCGGCGGGCTGTGACCGAGCAGCCCGATCCCGCCTGGCTCGAAGAGCTCTTCGAGTGGCTGCGCATCCCGAGCATCAGCGCCGACGCGGCATATAAGGACGACGTTCGCCGGGCCGGCGAGTGGCTGCGCGACTTCGTGCGCGCAGCCGGCGGCGAGGCCGAGCTCGTCGATACGAGCACCTTCCCGCTCGTGGTCGGGGAGATCCCCGCCTCGAACGGGGCCGTGGACGCGCCGACTGTACTTCTCTACGGGCACTTCGACGTCCAGCCGCCGGCGCCGCTCGACCTGTGGGAGTCGGAGCCCTTCGAGCCGGAGGTCCGCGACGGCTACATCTACGCCCGAGGCGCCATCGACGACAAGGGCAACGCCTTTCTCCTGCTCAAGGCGGCCGAGCTTCTCGCCTCCGAAGGCGCGCTACCGGTCAACGTGCGGATCGCGTTCGACGGCGAAGAGGAGACCGGCGGCCACTCGATCGTCGAGTTCCTCGAGGCTGACGAGCGCGGTGCCGACGCCTGCCTCATCTTCGACAGCGGGATGCCACGCGAGGACGTGCCCGCCTTCGATCTCGGCGTTCGGGGCCTCATCTACTACCACCTGCGCCTCAGAACCGCGGAGCGCGACCTGCACTCGGGCGTGTTCGGAGGCGCGGCTCTCAACGCCGCGCACGCGCTCATACACACGCTTGATGCCGTGGTCTCAGCCGACGGCGAGCTGCGAGTCGGCGTCACCCCGCCGACCGACGAGGAGCGGCGCTCGTGGGAAGAGCTCGACCCGGGAGCCGCAGTGCTCGAGGAGGCGGGCGCGAGGCCGGCCGACGCGCATGCAGCCGACGAGTTCTACCTCCGGACGTTGGCCGGTCCCGCCGTCGATGTGCACGGCATCGCGGTCGGCGAGCCGCACTTGCAAAAGACCGTCCTCCCGGTGGCAGCCGAGGCCAACGTGTCCATTCGCCTGGCGCCGGGACAGGACGTCGAGGAGATCGACGCCGTGTTCGAGCGCCTCTTGCGAGACGCCGCCCCTGAGGGCGCCGAGCTCGAGGTCGAGCGGTGGGCGTCGAGCCCCGCGGGGTTGATTCCGCCCGATTCTCCCGCCGTTCGCCTGGCCCAGGACGCCTTCGAGCGCGTGCTCAAGCGCCGACCCTTGTTGCTCCGCAGCGGGGGGACGCTCCCGATCGTCCCTGCCCTGGCCGACAAGGGGATCCCGACGATCCTTTCGGGCTTCGCTCTTCCCGGCGCGAACATGCACTCGCCGAACGAGCGGCTGCTCGCGCGCTACGTCCCGCTCGGCGTCGCCGCTGCGCGAGAGACGCTCGTCGCTTTCAAAGCCCTACCGAGCTAGCCGACGAACTGCGCTGAGCCTTCGTGCGCGTGGCCGCGCTCGGGGACGAGCCATTCGTGTCCGAACTGACGCATTGCTTCGATGATCGGAAGGAGCGCATCGCCCTTCGCGGTCAGCTCATAGTCAACGCGACGACGCGCGCTCGTGCGGGCAATGATTCCCTCCTGCTCGAGCACGCGGAGGCGCTCGGAGAGCGTGCGTGGGCTGATCCCCGGACAGGAGCGCTCGAGCTCGGAGAAGCGGCGGGGCCCCTCGGAGAGGTCGTGGACGATGATCGCCGTCCACTTCGACCCGATGATCTCGGCGGTGCATGCGACGGAGCAGGACTCGTCGTGCACGGGCTTCATGGTGCGCACGGCCATAAACGCATTCTAGTCCCAGGGTGGGCCGTTGAAGACCCAGCGCCCCCCGAGCATGGTCGCTACGACGTGGACATCGACGAGCTCGTCCGGCGCGCACTCGAGAGGATCCTTGTCGAGGACAACGAGGTCGGCGAGGTAGCCCGGCAGAAGCTTGCCGCGCGTCCGCTCCTCTCCCGTCAGCCACGCGGGCGCGACACAGGTCGCATGGATGGCCTCGTCGATGTCGATCCGCTGCTCCGGGTGCCACGCCTCTCGCTCGTCGAGCGTTCGCAGAACGCCGGCCCGCACGCCGAGCAGCGGATCCAGCTCTTCGATCGGAGCGTCGGAGCCGTTGGCGACGAGCGCGCCCGAGTCGAGCAGGGAGCGGAAGGCGTACGCGCGCTCGGTCATCCCGGCCCAGTGGCGATCGGCGATGTCGCGGTCGGAAGGGGCGTGGCTGAACTGGACGGACGCGGCAATCCCCAGACGGGCGAAGCGGGGGACGTCCTCGTCGGCCAGGAGCTGTGCGTGCTCGATGCGAGGCCGCAGGCCACGCGGGCGCCACTCGTCGGCCGCAGCTTCGAAGGCGTCGAGTGCCTCCCGGTTGGCGAGGTCGCCGATCGCGTGGACTGCCACCGGGAAGCCGGCGCGGGACGCGCGGCGGACGATGTCCTCGAACTCCTCCCGGCTCGTGATCTCGACGCCCGACCCGTCGAGGAGCCTCGCAGTACGGGAACCCAGCGTGCCGTCCATGAACGCCTTGATGTAGCCGACGCGGAGCAAGTCGTCGCCGAGGCCCGACTGGACGCCGAGCTCGGCCAGCGAGTCGAGCTGGGCGTGGGGAAGGGACTGCCAGACGCGCAGGGTGAGCGCGTCGTCGCGGCGGAGCTCCTGCCAGACCGCGAGGGCCCTGAGCCAGCCGTCCTTGTCGTGCACGGACGTCACGCCGCGCGCGTTGGCGATGCGGATGCCCTCGCGCGAGGCTTCCACCATCTCCTCGAGCGTCGGGCGAACGTAGACGTCGCGGAAATGCCAGGCGCATTCCTCGCGCAGGACGCCCGTCGGCTCGCCTGCCGCGTCACGCTCGACGACGCCGCCCGGCACCTGAAGGTCGCCGCCCGCAACGGCGAGCGCGGCGGAGTTGAGCCAGAGGGAGTGGTAATCCTTCGCCATCAAAGCCGCGGGGACGGCGCCCGTGACGGCGTCGAGCGCTTCCTTCGTCGGCTCGACGGGCGGAGACCAGTCGCCGCTTCGCCAGCCGAGCCCGCGCAGCCACCGGCCGCGGCCGACCTCGGCAACGGACGCGGCTACCCGCTGGAGGGCTTCCTCGAGGGATGCTGCGCCTTCGAGGCGCACCTGCCGCTGGGCCAGGGCCCAGCTTGGGAAGTGGACGTGGGCGTCGCTGAAGCCGGGGAGCACGCAGCGTCCGCCGAGGTCGATCCGGTCAGGGGTGGCGAGCGCGCGCTCGTGCGTCCCCACACCGCCGGCGATCCTGTCGCCCGCGATCGCGAGCGCACCTGCCTTCGGGAGCGACGGGTCGAGCGTCCGGATGACGCCGTTCTCGAGGATCACGTTAGGCCACCAACTCGCCGCAAAGATAGAGCTTTCCGTCGCGCGCGTCGGCCTCCTCCCACGGGATGTGCCGCTGGTACTGGTGCGGCCGGATCAGGTGGATCACCTCGTCCCCGCGCGCGTGCAGGAGCTCCGCGATGAGCCGCCGGTGGCAACGCTGCCACGGGGTTTCCGCACACATGAAGCAGGGGTTCGTGTCAGCGAGAGCATGGGCGAGCGCTGCTTGCCATTCGTGGGTCGCCATGCGGGCGGCGTAGCTTCGGAAAGCAGCCGTACGGATGCAGGCGAACCGCTCCTCGCCGGGCTCACCGATCAACCGGCCCCCGAGCGCGAGGGCGTGCCGATAGCCGATACCGGAGCCCGCCAGCGCTCGTGCGAGGGCATCCTGGTTGAACTGCGGGTTTCGCCGTGAACCTGGAAAGCGGCGCACGTCCACGAGGGTCTTCGCACCAGCTTGCACCAGCATCGCGACGAGCTCCTCGATCGGCCTCGTCCCGTGACCGATGGTCAACACCCTCACAGCGGAATCCAATCGCAAGAAGAGCACGTATGGCCTGACGAATGCGTTTCGCTGTCGCCGGGATACTCGCCGGGAGCGCCCTCCTTGTCGCCGGATGCGGCTCGGGCGGCGAGGGGGCGACAACAGCGGCTGCCGGCGGCGGGCAGGACGTCTCGATCTCCGAGACCGAGTTCGCGCTCGATCCTTCCACGGTCCCGGCCGACCAGTCCGGAACCGTGACTTTCCGCATCACGAACAACGGGAAGATCGATCACGCCTTCGAGATCGAGGGCCAGGGGATCGAGGAGGAGACGGAGACGATCAAGCCCGGCGAGACCGCCGAGCTCAGCGTCGACCTTTCGAAGGACGGCGAGTACGAGTTCTACTGCCCGGTCGACGGCCACCGCCAGATGGGCATGAAGGGGACGCTCACGGTCGGCGCCGGCGGAGGGGGCGGCGCCACGACTGAAGAGCAGGAGGGCACGACCGGCGGCGGCTACGGCTACGGAAGCGGCTAAGAACGCGCCAGGCTCGGCGCTATACGACGAGTGATTACGAGACGGTCCAGGACCGCTGTCGCATCCTCGGGCCTGGCGCCCCGGCCGAGCGCGACCATTGCTTGTACCGAAAGACCCCGCTCGCGGAAGTGCACCGCGTAACCCTCGAGGCCGAAGCCGCACTCATAGAACCCGTGGTCTCGCTCGGCAAGGACGAAATGACTCGGCCTGGATGGAAACAGGCGCGAGGGCGGAAGCCACCCGTAGCTGAACACCCAGATGTAGATCTCGCCGTCCGGGACTCGCTTGTGCTCTTGCAACGTCCAGGCGCGGGATACGGGGAAGGACGCGACAACCAGGGAGTCGTCGACCTGTAACGCCTGCCAGGATCGCGGGTACAAAGCGCCGAGGCCGCTGCTCACCAGCAGAGAGCGCGGCTCCCGCCAGTCGGCCGGCGCCGGTCTCGCGTGAAGCGAATTCGCTGTCACCAGCCACGCGACGAGCGCTGCGGCCGCGAGCCATAGCGTCCGCCGCTTCATGGCGCCGAGGGCGCCCAGCCCGCGATACGCGGGAACGGCCCGCCCGTCGCACCACCCGGGGCGAATTCGCGTGTGACGTTCGGGACGAAGACGACCTTGTTGGCGCGGCGGGTGTTGAAAAAGAGGAACTGGTCCGACTCCGGCCACCCGGCGGCGAGCCAACGGCCGTCCGGGGAGAGAGTGAAGTTCCCGATCCGCCCCGGTCCCTGGAATACCTGGCTCGGCCCGACCAAGATGCAGGGGCCGGGCGCAAAGCAGTACGCGAGCACGATGGCTGTCGCACCGGCTGCGGGGTCGTAGTCCGCATAGAGAACGCGCCCGCCCGAAAGCGGCGCGGCGTCGAGGAGGACGTGCCCCTTGGGCAGCGCGGGGGAGACGGCAAGCCGAATGAGCCTGTGAGGCCCGTAGAGGCGCGCGTTTCGTCCGGTCAAGACGACCAGCAGGCGGCCTGAGAAGCCGAGACGCCGGATGCCCTCGATCCGTGGAGTCCGCCAAAGCTCTCGACGGGAATCCACGTCGACGACGTGGACCCGGCCGTCGATGCCCGCGAAGGCGAGCACGTGCGAGTCCGGCTTCCAGGCTGGAGCCACGGGCGCGACCTTTGGAACGAGCACGGCATCGGGCGAACCGTCCCCCGCGACGACGTGAAGCGAGTCGCCTGCCCGGTAGGCGATCCTCGTGTCCAGGCCACCGCCCGACCAGCGTGGATCGCGGACTGCCGGCCGCGGGAGCTTCCAGCGCACGTCGCCGCTCTCCGGGTCGAGCGCGATGAGCTGCTTGTCCTGCGCGGCCACCACATATCGGCCCCGGGGCGACCAGGATGCGTCGGTGTAGTCGCCCAGGAACCTCTTCAATCCGTCTTGGCGGACGACCCAGGGGCCCTGGGCCGACAGGACCAGCAGGCGACCTTGGGCGGGCAGACGGACGAGTGTCGGCTCGGACGTATTCGTCCCGACCGCCTCTCGGATCTTCTCCACGACTGCGCGGCCGGGAGGCGTCACCGCGGCCACGACGAGCGCCGCCAGGAGGGCGACGACCAGCACGGCGCGCCAACGGTGCGTCGGGCGAGGCACGCGGTCGCGCGTCGCGAAGGCGGCCCGGACTACCTCCCAGGCGCGATCCGCCGCCTCGTCCTCCCCGGGAACGGGCTCGCGGGCGAGGCGCCTGGAGAGCTCCGACTCGGTCATCGCTCCTCCTCCGCGAAGCTGCCCTGGAGAGTGTCGAGCCCGCGCCGCAGGCGCGAGTTCACCGTCCCGCGCGGGAGGCCGAGCAACCCCGCGATCTCCCTGGGTGTGTACTCGAGCAGGTAACGGAGGACGATCACGGCGCGGTGATCCGGGGACAGGCCCGCCAGCGCCGCGAGAATGCCTTCCGACAGTCCCGGCTCGGGAGCGCCCTCGCTCGCTGCGACGCCTGCGAGCGGCTCGTCGCCGACCTCGCGCCGCAGGGATCGCGTTCGTGTCCAGTCGATCGCGCGGTTGACGACGATCCGATGGAGCCAAGGCCCGAAGGGCCTGCGGCGGTCGAAGGTGTCGAGCGCGCGCACGGCTGAGATGAATGCCTCCTGGGCGATGTCCTCCGCAGCGGCGCTGTCGTGCACGACGAGGTAGGCAGCCCGGTAGGCGCGGGGCCAGTGGTTGCGAAAGAGGGCCTCGAGGTCCGAGGCCGACCCCGCCTGGGCGCCCCGCACCCAGGCGCGCTCGTCGCGGCCCGAACCAGGCATGGCGCGCCGACTATACGAGGCGGAGTCCGCTCGAAGTCCATCACCGGAGCTACGTTGGGGACCGGGGGAGGGGTCCGGAGGTGCCTGCGCTCTACACTCGAACCATGGAGGCACTCCTCATCGTCGACTTCCAGAACGACTTCTGCCCCGGCGGGGCGCTGCCCGTTGTCGAAGGAGATCGCATCGCCGGGCCGGTCAACGAGCTCCTCGACTCCTTCGGCCTCGTGGTCGCGACACGCGACTGGCATCCGCCGGACCACGGGTCGTTCAAGGGGGTGGAGGTCGACCCCGCCCCAGTGGCGGGGCGCCGACCCGCCCTCCATTTGGCCGGTCCACTGCGTGCAGGGAACGCCGGGCGCCGAGCTCAACCCGGAGCTCGAGAGCGGGAAGGTGGACGTCGTGATCGACAAGGGCCAGGACAGGAACAGTCAGGGGTACTCGGCCTTCCAGGACACGCGCCTGGGCGAGCTGCTGCGCGAGCGCGGGGTCGACCGCCTCTTCGTCTCCGGTCTTGCCACGGACTACTGCGTCAGGCAGAGCGTGCTCGATGCCCTGCGGCTCGGGTTCGGCGTCACGGTGGTCGAGGACGCCGTGCGTGGCGTCGACATCGAGCCGGGAGACGCTCAGCGCGCGATCGAGGAGATGGAGGCGGCGGGCGCCGATCTCGCCAGGTCCGAGGAGGTCAAGGCGAGGATCGCGGCGGCGTAGCGCCTGACCGCGCGGGGCGACAGAGGCCCGGCCGGCAGCTCGACGACGAGTGACGACGTCCCGGGAAAGCGGTGGTTCTGCCAGTTCGGCGCGGTCCCGTTGGGCCAGGGGATGCGCCGGAAGGGGGCACCCGCGAGCCGGGCGTACCGGCGGGCCATCGGGATGCTCGGTCCCCAGGCCCGGACGATCGCCTGCGGCTGGTGGAACCACAGCGTCACCTCGGGGCGGACGCGCAGGATGAGCGAGCGGGCGATGCGGGTCTCGGGCTCGGAGAAGGGCCGTGGGCCCGAGTACTCCGGGTCCCAGCGGCTTCCGCTCGGACGCCAGCCCGACGAGAAGTTGCGATTCAGGTCGACCCCACGCCCGTTCTGCCGGACGCCGAGGGCTCGGCCGTCGGGGTTGAGGTTCGACAGGACCCAGAGGTCGATCCGGCGCGGCGGCGGGAGCGCGGCGAGGCGGCGCGTGACTGCCATTCCGGCGTCCTCGGTTCCGTGGATGCAGCCGACGACGAGCACCCGGGCGGTGCTGACGGGATTGCCCGTGTGGACGGCAACGATCGGCCGGCCAAGAGCCGAATGACCGAGGACGACCCGCTCGTGCACGCCGGGCGCGGCGAGCGCGAGCGCCGAGAAGAGCGCGGCGATCCCCATGGGTGCCTTACGCGGACCACTCCGACCCGAGTCCTCGTACAACCGGTGTGCGGGCGCTCGCTCTCGCCGTCCTCGCCCTCGTAGCCTGCGGCTTCGCCAGCCCGTTCGCAGGGGAGCGGACGTTCGTCCCGCCCCCGGCAAAGGTTCGCTGGCGCGAGTCGCAAGCGCTGGGGAGCCCGGGCGCGGGCCGGCTCCTCGACGGCGTTCGGCTCCCGGCCGCGAGCCCCCACTACTTCACCTGGGACCCGCTGCTGCACCGGCGTCCGGATCGACCAGGGCGGCGGTGGGGAACCGACGACCTCGTGCGCACCGTGCTCGCGGTCGTCTCCACCTACGCGACCGAGCACCCCGAGGCGCCGCGTGTGGGGGTGGGCGACCTGAGCCGGCCGCATGGAGGCCCGTTCGGCCCTCGTCACGCCTCCCATCAGAACGGGCTCGACGTCGACGTGTACTACCCCCGCAGGGACCGGCGGGAGCGGCCGCCGCGCACCGTCTCGCAGATCGACCATCGGCTCGCGCAGGCGCTCGTCGATCTGTTCGTCCGTGCCGGCGCACAGGTCATCTTCGTCGGGCCGAACACGGGCTTGACGGGGCCTGCGGGCGTCGTCGAGGTGCTCTGGAATCACGACAACCACCTGCACGTGCGGATCTCGGCGCACAATTGAGATGAATGCGCCGGTTCATCACTGGCGTCCTTGTGGTCGGCCTGCTCGGGCTGGGGCTCGCCGCGGTCGTCGATGCGCTCAGAGGCGAAGGGCGACAAACGATCGAAGCGGGCGCTCGCACTGTCGGTGCCGCGGCTGCCCCCGTCGCGGCACTGAGTGCGACCGACGCTCGCGGGACGCTGACCTACAGCGACGAGCAGTGCCGCCTGCACGCGCTCCGCCTGCCGGGGCTGCGGCCCGTCGCGGCTCCTCCCTACCGAAGCTGCGAGCCGCACATCCCGAGCGGCGGCCTGGGGATCTGGAAGGGCGAAGTGGTGTGGTCTGGGCTCGGGTTCCAGACGATTCAGGTCGTTCTCTCCCGAGCCGAGCTGACGGCCGCCATTCATGGCGACCCGCAGGCCGCCCAGCTTGCGTTCGGAGGAGCGGGGGCCTACGAGGCGACCCAGCTCGTCGCCCTGGGGCCCGACCGCTACGCCGTCGTGCTGGACCATCGGCGGGCGCCGTGGGAGCGCCTTCTCGCCGTCTTCGCGGGCCGTCGGCTCGTGGACCTACGCCTCGGCGTGATCGGCCCGGACGATTCCATTCGGCCGAGCTCGACCGGGCGCTACTTCGCGCTCATGCGTCCTCAGGACGTGCAGGTTTTCCAAACTGACGGCGGTGAGGTGCAGCTGCCGAGCGCCTCCCTCCCGCACGCAATCGCCTGGTCCCCCGACGACCGCTGGACCGCCCTCGCCACGCGCTACAGCATCTACGTCTTCCCGTCGGAGCGGTCCGACGAGACCATCCGGATCCCGCTCGCGGTCAGGGATCTCGACTGGGGCCCGTAAAATCGCCGCCGATGGGCTCCGATCCGCTCACAGACGAGCAGCGAGAGATTCGGGACCTGATCCGCGCGCTCGCGCGCGAGCGCATCGCGCCCCGCGCGGCTGAGATCGACGAGGCGGCCGAGTTCCCGTGGGACATGGTCGAGCTCTTTCGGGAGCACGAGCTGTTCGGCCTTCCGTTCGAGGCGCGCTACGGCGGTACCGGCACCGGAGCGCTGATGGTGCTCGTCGCGGTCGAGGAGGTGTCGCGCGCGTGCGCGACGACCGGCCTCGTCCTCGCGGTGCAGGAGCTCGGCTCGCTCGCCCTCAAGCTCGCCGGGACCGAGGAGCAGAGGGAGCGCTACCTGCCGCGGCTCGCGAGCGGGGAGTGGCTAGCCGCCTACGCGCTCACGGAGGCCGGCTCGGGCTCGGATTCGGCCGCGATGCGCACCGAGGCTCGGCGCGAGGGCGACGACTACGTCCTCAACGGCTCCAAGCGCTTCATCACGAACGCGGGGGTCGCCGGGCTCTACATCGTCTTCGCCAAGACCGATCCCGGCGCCGGGCACGCGGGCATCTCGTGCTTCGTCGTCGAGGCGGATGCGCCAGGATTCGAGGTCGGGCGTATCGAGCCGAAGATGGGAATCAAGGGCTCCACGACCGGTGAGCTGTTCCTCAACGACTGCCGCGTTCCGGCGGCCAATCTCGTCGGCGAGGAGGGCGAGGGGTTCAAGGTCGCCATGCGCGTTCTCGACCGCTCGCGCCCGGCCATCGCCGCCCAGGCGCTGGGCATCGCGCAGGGGGCGACCGACTACGCGCTCGAGTACGCGAAAGGACGACAGACCATGGGGGAGCCGATCGCCGAGCACCAGCTCGTCGCGGGCAAGCTCGCCGACATGGAGACGCGCTGCGAGGCGGCGCGCGGGCTTCTCTACAAGGTCGGGCTCATGATCGACGAGGACGCGCCCGCGCTGACCAAGATCTCGGCGATGGCCAAGCTCTTCTGCTCCGACGCGGCGATGGACGTCACCACGGACGCGGTCCAGATCCTCGGCGGCTATGGCTACATGAAGGAATACCCGGTCGAGCGCATGATGCGGGACGCGAAGATCACGCAGATCTACGAGGGGACGAACGAGATTCAGCGGCTCGTGATCGCGCGTGAGATGGTGCGCGAGGCGCGCTCCTCCATCCTCGCGGAAGTCAGCTGACCGAGGCAAGGTCACCGGCCTGACCGCCTACGACGCCGTCGTCGTCGGGTCGGGGCCGAACGGGCTCGCGGGCGCGATCACGCTCGCGCGCGCAGGCAGGCGAGTGCTCGTTCGAGAAGCGGAGGAGACGTTCGGGGGCGGGGTCCGCTCGGCCGAGCTGACGCTGCCCGGTTTCGTCCACGACGTCTGCTCCTCCATCCATCCGTTCGTGCCTGGCTCGCCCTTCTTTCGCTCGCTGCCCTTCGAGGCGCACGGGCTCGGGTTCATTCACCCGCCGTACGCGCTCGCCCATCCTCTCGACGACGGCAGCGCGGCGGTGCTCCAACGCTCCTTGGAGGACACGGTCAACGGTCTCGGGGCGGACGGAGAGGCCTACCGAAGGCTCGTCGGCTCGGTCGCCGGGGCCTGGGCGGAGATCGAGCCTGCCGTGCTCGGCCCCCTTGTCGCGGTCCCGAGGCATCCGCTGGCACTCGGGCGTTTCGGGCTCCATGCGCTTCGGTCTGCCGCAGGCCTGGCCCGCAGCGCCTTCGCCACCGAGCGCGCCCGCGCCCTCTTCGCAGGCTGCGCCGCCCACTCGATGGTTCCACTGGAGCGGAGCCCGACCGCGGGCTTCGGCCTCGTGCTTCTCGCCGCCGCCCATCTCTTCGACTGGCCGTTCCCGCGCGGAGGCTCGCAGCGAATCGCCGACACGATGGTCGCCATCCTCCGCCGGCTTGGCGGCGAGGTGGCCATGGGATCTGCGGTCGACTCGTTGGACGCCCTCGACGCGCAAATCGTCCTCTGCGACGTCGTCCCGTCCGAGCTGGTGCGCATCGCGGGCGACCGTCTTCCCGCCCGCTACGCCGCTCGCCTCGCGCGCTTCCCCCACGGGCCTGGTGCCTTCAAGGTCGACTTCGCGCTCGACGAGCCGATTCCGTGGACTGCGGGGGAGTGCTCTCATGCCGGCACGGTTCACCTGGGCGGGACGCTGGCCGAGATTCAGGCCTCGGAGCGGGCGCCGTGGTCGGGCCGCCACGCCGAGCGCCCGTTCGTGCTGCTCGCGCAGCACAGCCTCTTCGACCCGACCCGCGCGCCCGAGGGCAAGCACACCGCGTGGGCCTACTGCCACGTCCCCAATGGCTCGACGGTGGACATGACGGAGCGGATC
Organism: Gaiellaceae bacterium; assembly: GCA_036506555.1. Taxonomy (GTDB): domain Bacteria; phylum Actinomycetota; class Thermoleophilia; order Gaiellales; family Gaiellaceae; genus JAIBJP01. Next base: position 9,548 of record DASXRO010000150.1, on the reverse strand, counting down.
GAGGCACAGATCGAGCGCTTTGCGCCGGGCTTCCGCGACCTCGTACTCGCGCGCACCGTCATGGCGCCGGCGGAGCTGGAGCGCCGCAACCGGAACCTCGTGGGCGGCGACCTCAACGCGGGTGCCGCCACGCTCTGGCGCCTGGCGGCGCGACCGCTCCTACGTCCGGTCCCCTACCGGACGCCGGCGCGCGGCGTGTACCTCTGCTCGGCCTCGACCCCGCCCGGCGGCGGCGTGCACGGAATGTGCGGCTACCTGGCGGCGCGCGCGGCTTTGAGGGACGCCTTGTAGGCTCGCTTCTTCTCCTGATAGTCCTCAAGTGCTTCCGGTGAGTCGACGTCCGCGAGTGTGTGATGGGTAGGCGTGACGTCTTCCCATCCGGGCGGCCGGACGCCGAACCGCTTGACGAGTATGGCAATCAGGGTGTGGGCTTTCATGGGCCCGATGCCGGGAAGGTCGAGGAGGCGGCGCTCGAGGTCCGCTCCGCTCTCGGCCTCCATCCAGATGCGTGCCGCGTCCCCGCCATACTCGCTTGCGACCGCGGCGGCCAACTGCTGCGTGCGCTCGGCCATCGTGCCTGGGTAGCGGTGCAGGGCAGGCTTCTCGCGGAAGACCCGGTCTAGCTCGCCGGCGTCCATCCCGGCGATCTCCTTTGCGTCGAGAGCGCCGAGCCGCCGCTTGAGCTCGAGCGGGCCGGAGAATGCTTTTTGCAGCGGCACCTGTTGGTCGAGCTCAAAGCCGATCAGCAGCGCGAGGGGCTCCTCGGCGAGGAGCGCGTCGGCCTCGTCGTTGCCGGTGAAGTGGAGCCGGTCCGGTCGGGTGGCGGCCACGAAGTCGATTCTAGTCCGCGCGCCGCTTGTCTCGAACGGCATCCCACCCGCGCGCCCGATCTGACTACGCTGGAAGCGGGAGGTGGGATGGGTGCACCCCTAAGAAGCCCGCCCGTCACCCCCGCGGCCGCTCGATAGGCTGAGGTCGTGGACGCCCTCGCATCCTTCAGCCCGCCGGTACGCGAGTGGTTCGAGCGCACCTTCGACGCGCCCACGCCCGCGCAGGTGCGCGGCTGGCCGGCGATCGCCTCCGGAAAGCACACGCTCATCCAGGCGCCGACCGGCTCGGGGAAGACGCTCGCCGCTTTTCTCTGGGCGCTCGACCAGGCCCGCCCCGGCGAGGGCACGCAGGTTCTCTACGTCAGCCCGTTGAAGGCGCTCAACTACGACGTGGAGCGCAACCTGCGCGGGCCGCTCGCCGGGATCGGCTCCAGGCTCTCGGTGGCCGTCCGGACCGGCGACACTCCCGCGAAGGAGCGCGCGGCGATGCTCAAGCGCCCGCCCGACATCCTCATCACGACCCCCGAGTCGCTCTTCCTGATGCTCACCTCGCGGGCGCGGGAGACGCTCCGCTCGGTGCGCTTCGTGATCGTCGACGAGGTGCACGCGGTCGCCGGCTCCAAGCGCGGAGCGCACCTCGTCCTCAGCCTCGAGCGGCTCGAGCGCCTGACGGGCGCGGCCTTCCAGCGCGTCGGGCTCTCGGCGACCCAGCGCCCTATGGAGGAGATCGGCCGCTTCGTCGCCGGCGACCGGCCGATCGAGCTCGTCGATGCAGGGCGCGCGAAGGAGCTCGACCTCCGCGTCGTTGTTCCGCTCGAGGACATGCGCGAGCCGGGCGAGGGAGGCTCGATCTGGCCGTCGATCTATCCCGCTTTGCTCGACCTCGTGCTGGAGCACCGCTCGACGATCCTCTTCGTCAACAATCGCCGGCTCGCCGAGCGCCTTGCCCTCCGGCTCAACGAGCTCGCAGAGAAGGAAATCGCACGAGCTCATCACGGCTCCCTCGCGCGCGAACAGCGCGTCGAGGTGGAGGAGCTCCTGAAGAAGGGCGAGATTCCCGTGCTCGTCGCCACCTCGTCGCTCGAGCTCGGCATCGACATGGGTGCTGTCGACCTCGTGATCCAGGTGGAGTCGCCCAAGTCCGTGGCCCGCGGGCTCCAGCGCATCGGGCGCGCCGGCCATGGCCTGGACGAGGCCTCGAAGGGCCGCATCTTCCCGAAGTTCCGCGCCGACCTGCTCGAATCGGCGGTCGTCGTCCAGCGCATGCGCGAGGGGCTGATCGAGGAGACCCAGATTCCACGGAACCCGCTCGACGTGCTGGCGCAGCAGATCGTGGCCATCTGCGCGGAGGAGGAAATCGAGGTCGACGAGCTCTACGACCTCGTGAAGCGCGCCTACCCGTTCCGCGACCTCTCGAGACAGCAGCTCGAGAACGTCCTCGACATGCTCGCCGGCCGCTACCCGTCGGAGGAGTTCTCCGAGCTCAGGCCGCGCATCACCTGGGATCGCGTCCGAGGTGTGGTGCGTGGACGCGAGGGCGCACGAAGGCTCGCGGTCACCAACGCGGGCACGATTCCCGACAGAGGGCTCTTCGGCGTCCACCTCGTCGAAGGCGGGAGCCGAGTCGGCGAGCTGGACGAGGAAATGGTCTACGAAGCCCGCGCGGGCCAGACCTTCCTCCTCGGCGCCTCGACCTGGCGAATCGAGGAGATCACACGCGACCGCGTCCTCGTCTCTCCGGCTCCGGGAATCCCCGGCCTCGTCCCGTTCTGGAAGGGAGAGGGAGTCGGCCGGCCGTACGAGCTCGGGGAGGCGATCGGCAAGACCGCGAGGGAGCTCGTGGCCCTCGACGACGAGCGCGCCCGCGCGCGCCTCCGCGACGAGCACGCCCTGGACGACCGCGCGGCCGAGAACCTGCTCGTCTACCTGCGGGAGCAGGAGGCCGCCACGGGCGCGCTTCCTTCCGACCGGACCGTCGTCGTCGAGCGTTTCCGCGACGAGATCGGCGACTGGCGGCTCTGCGTGCTGACGCCCTTCGGCGGGCGGGTGCACGCGCCCTGGTCGCTTGCGCTTGCCGCGCGCCTGCGCGAGTCACTGGGGCTGGAAGTGAATTCGATCTGGTCGGACGACGGCATCGCGCTCCACCTCCCTGACGCGGAATCGCCGCCGCCACTCGACGACGTCCTGATCGCTCCCGAGGAGCTCGAGGACCTCGTGATCGCCGAGGTGGGAGGAACCGCGCTCTTCGGCGCCCGCTTTCGCGAGAACGCGGCCCGGGCGCTTTTGATCCCCCGGCGCCGGCCCGGTCAGCGCACCCCTCTTTGGCAGCAGCGCCTCAAGGCGCAGGGGCTCCTCCAGGTTGCCCGACGCTACGCCGACTTTCCGGTCGTGCTCGAGACCTACCGGGAGTGCCTGCAGGACGTCTTCGACCTGCCGGCACTGAAGAACCTGCTCGGGGCGCTCCGCCAGCGGCGAATCGACCTCGTCGAGGTGGAGACGCCGAGCGCGTCCCCGTACGCCTCGTCGCTCCTCTTCGACTACGTCGCGACGTACATGTACGAAGACGACACCCCGCTCGCCGAGCGGCGCGCGCAGGCCCTCGCGCTCGACCGCGACCTGCTCAAGGAGCTGCTCGGGCAGGAGGAGCTGCGCGACCTGATCGACCCGCGGGCGCTCGAGCAGGTGGAGAGCGAGCTGCAAGGCGCACCGCATTCCGTCGACCAGCTGCACGATCTTCTGCTGCGGCGGGGCGACCTTCGTCAGGGCGAGTACGACGAGAGCCTCTCCGCGGAGCTCGAGGGCGAGCGGCGTGCGATCAGGATCCGCATCGCCGGCGAGCTGCGCCTCGTCGCTGCCGAGGATGCCGGCCGTTATCGCGACGCGGTCGGCGCGATGCCACCGGCGGGCCTCCCCGACGCGTACCTGGAGGGCGGCGAGGATGCTCTGGCTTGGATCCTTCGCCGCTTCGCCCGCGGGCGCGGACCGTTCACGAGCGCTGAGGCAGCGGCGCGCTACGGCCTCTCGCTCGAAGACGCCGAGGAGAAGCTGGCCGCGCTCGAGCTCGTGCGGGGGGAGCTCAGGCCCGGCGGCACGGAGCGCGAATGGTCGGACCCCGACGTCCTGCGCCGACTGCGGCGCGCAAGCCTGGCCGCGCTCCGGAAAGAGATCGAGCCGGCCGAGCCGGCTGCGCTGGGCCGCTTCCTGCCGGCCTGGCAGGGAATCGACCGGCGGGCGACTCTGCGCGAAGCCCTTGTCCCCCTGCAGGGAATCTCCCTTCCCGTTGCGCTCTGGGAAAGCGACGTCCTGCCGCGGCGGGTGCCGGGCTATCAGCCCGCGCAGCTCGACCAGCTGACCGCCTCGGGCGAGGTGGTCTGGGTGGGGGCGGGGCTCGAGCGGGTCGCCCTCTTCTTCCGCGAGGACGCGCCTGCCCTCGGACGCCCCGCGGGACTTCCGGCGCCGGAGAGCATGGAGCACGACCGCGTGCGCGAGGCGCTGCAGACGGGCGCGGTCTTCTGGTTCGACCTCCTGCGTGAGACAGGCCTCGAGTCCGAGACGCTGTTGCCCGCCCTGTGGGATCTCGTCTGGGCCGGAGAGGTGACCAACGACGCCTGGCAGCCGCTGCGGGCCCAGCGCCGACACGCGACGCCCCGCCAGGACCGGCGCCCCCGCCGTTTCTGGAGGCAGCGGGCCGACGCGATCACCGCGACGCAAGGCCGCTGGTCCTCGACCGCAGGGCTGTTCCCGGGCGACCCGGACGCCCGCACGCTGGCAGAGCTCCTGCTCGAGCGACAGGGGATCGTCACCCGCGACGGCGTGCGCGCGGAAGGGATCCCCGGCGGGTACGCGCCCGTCTACCGTGAGTTGCGCCGCCTGGAGATTCTGGGCACCTGCCGGCGCGGGTATTTCGTCGAGGGCCTGGGCGGCGCGCAGTTCGCGCTGCCGGGCGCGGTCGAGCGGCTGCGCGACCGACCGACGGAAGAGACCGCCCTCGTCCTGGCCGCGGCCGACCCGGCCCAGCCGTTCGGGGCCGCGCTCCCCTGGCCGAAACGCGCCGGTGCGCGCGCGGCTCGCGTTGCCGGGGCCTACGTCGTGCTCCTCGGCGGAGAGCCGGCGCTCTTCGTGGACCGGGGCGGGCGCTCGCTCGTTCCACTGCGGGAGCCCGAGGGCAGCTGGCTCCCGGAGGCCCTCGCGGCGCTCGTCGAGAACATGCCGCGGATGCGCCTGAAGCGGCTGGCCGTCGAGCGCTTCGACGGTCAGCCGGTCGGAGAGACCGAGATCATGCCTCTCCTCGTCGAGGCCGGCTTCTTGGTGGGCCCGCGCCGAGCCGTTCTCCGCGCCTGAGCCGTGCCGGAGGGTGACAGCCTCCACCGCGCCGCCGCGAGGCTCCGCATCCTCGAAGGGAAGGTGGTCGAGGCCGAGTCGCCACACCCGCGCGCCGCGCTGCTCGGGATCGCCGAGCTGATAGACGGCAGAAGGCTCGAGCGGGTCGAGGCCCGCGGAAAGAATCTCCTCCTCACGTTCGAGGGTGATGTCGTCGTCCGCAGTCACCTCCGGATGCGCGGGCGTTGGCTCGTCCTACCCGCGGGCCGCGCGGTGTCCGGCAAGCCCTGGCTCGTGCTCCGGGCTGGAGAGTGGCAGGCCGTCCAGCGGAACGGACCCGTCCTCGAGCTGGGGACGCGCCGGATCGCCCGCCTCGGGCCGGACATCATGGCCGACCCCCCGGCGCTCGACGCCATGCTCGTTCGCTTCCGCCAGGCCGACCACATGCGCGAGGTCGGAGAGGCGCTCCTCGACCAACGTCTCGTCGCCGGCATCGGCAACAAGTGGAAGGCGGAAGCGCTTTTCGAAGTCTCGCTCTCGCCCTGGACCCGTCTGCACGAGCTCACAGATCGGGAGCTGCAGGAGTTGCTGGGGGAGGCTTCACGCCTGATGCAGAGCGGGCGGCGCGGGAATCTCGTCTACCGGCGCGTGGGGCGACCGTGCCGGCGCTGCGGGACGCCGATTGTCTCTCATCCGCAGGGCGAGCACGCGCGGATTGCCTACTGGTGTCCGTCCTGCCAGGCAGGAACGGGGGCCGCCGGAGCGTAACGAGGAACGCCCGTGTCCGCGGCGCCTCGCTCCCCCAACCTCTTCCGTGCGCTGCGCGCGTTCTGCCTGGGCGCGTTCTTCGAGCTCGGCTCGGAGATCGAGAACGGAGCCGATGTGCCCGTCGCCCTGGCCGAGCACGCGGGCCCGGATCGACCCACGCTCTACGAGTACCGGCCTTTGGTGGGCGCCTTCGTCGAGGCGCGCGCACATCGGCTCGGACTCCGCGACGACGCGCGCGAGGCTCTCACGGCGCTCAAGGACGAGCCCGCCGCCGGGATCTTCGCGCAGGCGCACGCCGACGAGCGGATCGGTGAGGACGAGGCGCTCCGGCGCACGATCCTGCTTCCGCTGCTGATCCGGGTCGCGGAAGGCTGCAGCGGGTTCGACTGGGACGATGTGGTCTTCGAGCGCGCGTACGCGGAGCTCGAGCGCTCCCTCTTCGGCGAGTGCAAGGCGTATGCGGCGCTCGCGCCTCTCGTCGGCCTGACCGCCGGGGGGACGATCGAGCTCGGGCGCGGACTGCGCGTCCGGCCTGCCGCAAGCGGAGAGCTCTCGTCCTCGTGGCCGGAGGCCGACCGCCTGCTGCCAAAGGACTTCGGGCGCGAGTACGACCGAACCCTTCTCCTCGAGCTCGAGCGCACACTTGACGAGACGGCGTGCCAACCGCCCGACGCTGCGGCCGAGTTCGGCCTTGCGATCAGCGCGCTCCGGCTGGCGACGCCCGGGGCCGTGGCGGCCGGGCCGGTTCTCTTCGAACGGCTCGACTGGCGCCCGTACGGTGTCCGGCCCATTCCCCCGCTCGCCGCCCAGATCCCTCCGGGTGAGCCGACGCGGCTTGACCCTTTCCGGGCCAGGCTTGCCGCGGGGATCCAGGCACGGCTTGCGGACGCGACGGACGAGCCTGATCTGCTCGAGGCGCTCGAGCGCTGGGAGCTCGCGCTCTTCCACGAAGGCCCCCTCCGCGCCGATGAGTTGCGGGAGGCGCTCGAGGCCCTGCTCGGTTGCGACGAGGGGCCGTGGGCGGCGGCGATGCGCGCGTCTGTCCTGCTCGGCGAAACGGCGCGCGAGCGCGGCGACCTCCTCACCGCGTTTCGGGCCCTCCTCGACGGTGACGGGCCCGGTGCCCGCGCCGAGGACGCAGTACGCCGCGCGCTCGTGGAGACGCTCCTCCACGACTCGCGCGAGCAGCTCGTGGATGCGCTGGACGAGGCGCTCCTCGGCTTGCGCCCCCGGCCGCAGCTGACGGCGGCCGCCCGAGTCGCCGCCGCGGGATGAACACTTCGGAACGGCTCCGGCGCCGCCGTTGCCTTGGCCTTCGGATCGCCGTGTTCTTCGCGGTCATCCTCTGCATCTACTACCGAGGGGACTGGGCCATCGTCGGCGTCGTCGCTGTCGGCGCGCTCGTCGCGATCATCGCCTACTGGCGCGACTGTCGCGGATCCGCCACAAAGCCGGCACGAAGGGACACACACAGGAGCAATTCCCAGCGCTAGCTTCGTTCCATGGACGAGGCCAGGCGGGTAATCGAGCGACTGGAGCGAATCGAGCGGCTGCGCGGGGGCGGCGCACCGGCTGCCGCCTTGCTCGCGGAAGTCCGTGGGTTGCTCGCGGACGGGGAGCGGTGGCTCGAGGCCGAGCGGCCCGAGGGCCTCGACGACGCCCGGGCCGCGCTCGACCGCTGCCGCGGCGAGCTGGCCGCGGAGGAGGGGGTGGTCGCCGGGACGGCCCTATAATCGCGCCCGCAGATGCCGCGCTACGGGCCGCCGGACGCATTCGACACGCCGCGGTTTTCCGGCCCGCGGACGTTCATGCGCCTGCCGCACGTCCGCGACTTGGACGGCGTGGACGTCGCCGTCGTCGGAGTGCCGACCGACGGAGCGGTCGTCTTTCGGAGCGGAGCACGCTTCGGCCCGGAAGGAATCCGGAGCGCGTCGGTGATGCTGCGGAACTACAACCCAATCATGCGGGTCGACGTCGTCGACAAGCTGTCGCTCGTCGACTTCGGCGATGTGCCGACCGTCCCGGGCTCGACGGTCGATTCACTCGAGCGCTCGAGTGCCGCGCTCGCCGAGATCGCCGGTGCGGGGGTGACGACGCTCTGCCTCGGCGGCGACCACACGGTCCTCCTCGCCGAGCTGCGGGCGCTCGCACCCGTTCACGGTCCGCTGGGGCTCGTGCAGCTCGACGCGCACCACGATCTCTGGGATGAGTACTTCGGCCAGAAGCTCTTCCACGGAAGCGTCGTGCGCCGGGCCCTCGAGGAAGGCCTCGTCGACGCAAGCCGGTCTGTCCAAGCGGGCCTTCGCGGCTCGTTGACAGCAGCCGAGGACGCAGCTCTGCCCGGTGGGCTCGGCTTCGACGCTCTTCCGTATGAGGAGCTTGCGGCGCTCGGGCCAGGCGGCTTCTCCCAGCGCGTGCGCGACCGCGTCGGGGACGGCCCCTGCTTCCTGTCGTTCGACATCGACTTCGTCGATCCGGCGTTTGCGCCGGGGACGGGCACCCCGGAGGTGGGCGGGCCCTCCAGCCGCGAGGCGCTGACGTACATTCGCTCGCTCGCCGGCCTCGACTTTCGCGGCTTCGATTGCGTCGAGGTGTGTCCGCCGTTCGATCCCGCGGCCGTGACGTCGTTCGTCGCCGCCAACGCGTGTTTCGAGATGCTCTCGCTATTGGCACTTAGGCGTTAATCCACAGCTCCCTTTTCACCGCTTTTTCGCTGCATAACGTGAGGAAGGATTGTGCTAGGCTGAACCGAAACAGGGAGCCCGAATGGGCCTAACCGGAATCATCCCGCGTCCGCGCAAGCGGACGTCCACGTCTAAAGGAGCGACGCTGGGCCAGGTCATCGCCTTCGCCAATCAAAAGGGTGGCGTGGCCAAGACGACGACTACGCTCAACCTCGCGGTCGCGTTCAAGGAGCACGGCTTCAGCGTCCTCGCGGTCGATCTCGATCCGCAGGGGAACCTGACGATGAGCCAGGGAATGGACCCCGACCAGGTCGAGCGGTCGATGTACGACGTCCTCGTCCACTCCCTCCCGATCGAGGAAGTCATTCACCGGGCCGAGGTCGACATCGCCGTCTCGTCGATCGATCTCGCAGGTGCCGAGCTCGCGCTCTCGAGCATGATCGGCCGTGAGCGCGCGCTGCAAAAAGGACTGCTGCCCGTACGCAGCCAGTACGACTACATCCTCATCGACACGCCGCCGTCGCTCGGGCTCTTGACGATCAACGCGCTGACGGCGTCCGACAGCGTCATCGTTCCCGTCCAGTGCGAATACCTCTCGCTGCGGGGCCTCGTGCAGCTCGAGAACACGCTCACGATGATCCGCGAGAACCTCAATCCCATCGTCGAGATCAGCGGCATCTTGCCGACGATGTATGACTCGCGCACGGTGCACGGTCGCGAGGCGGTCGAGATGCTGAAAGAGAACTTCGGCGACCTCGTCTTCGACACCCGCATCCGGAAGACGATTCGCTACGCCGAGGCGCCCGTCCAGGGCAGCTCGGTGCTGAAGTACGACCCGACCGGCTCGGCTGCGGAGGCCTACCGCACGCTGGCCAAGGAGGTGCTCAATGGCGCGTCGGCGCGCCAGCATGCGTGAAGGCCCGCTCGCCGAGCTCTTCAAGGCGAC
>DASXRO010000149.1:0-5660 GCA_036506555.1 Gaiellaceae bacterium | reverse complement strand
GCCAACGAGGGCAAGGTCGCGCTCGTGACCGGCGGCGGCACGGGAATCGGCCGCGCGGTCGCCCGCGAGCTCGTGCGCACAGGTGCGGAGGTCGCCATCTGCGGCAGGCGGAACGAGCCGCTCGCGAGCGTGCAGACGGAGCTCGGCGAAGCCTGCCTGGCAGTCCAGGCGGACGTGCGGGAGCCCGCGGAGGTTGAGGGCCTCGTCGAGCGGACACTCGAGCGCTTCGGCCGCATCGACATCCTCGTGAACAACGCGGGCGGCCAGTTCCTCGCGCCGGCGGAGGAGATCTCCCTCAAGGGCTGGCGCGCGGTGCACCGGCTGAACGTCGACGCCGTGTGGGATCTCACCCGCACGGTCGCCGTACACTCGATGATCCCCAACCGTGCGGGCGTGGTCGTCTTCATCGGCTTCAGCCCGCGGCGGGGCATGGCCGAAATGGCCCATGCGGCCGCGGCGCGGGCCGCGCTCGAGAACCTGGCGGGAAGCCTGGCGCTCGAATGGAGCGAGCATGGCATCCGCACCCTCTGCGTCGCTCTCGGGAACATCGCGACGGAGGGTCTCGACGGCTACGGGCCGGAGCGCGTCGCCGAGTGGGAGCGGGAAGTTCCGCTCGGGCGGCTCGGGACGCCGGAGGAGGCCGCCGCCCTCATCGCCTTCCTCGTCTCGCCCGGGGGCGCCTACGTGACGGGCACGACGGTCGTCATGGACGGCGGTCTCGACGTGTGAAGCTTTCGAGGGCGTCCTTCGCTTCGGTGGTCTGGGCGAGGGCGGCGTAGGCCAGGCGCTCGATGAGGATGCCCGCTTCGCGCGAGGCCTCGGGCATGAGATCGGCGGCCTGCTTCGCGGTCTGGGCGGCGAGCGGCGGCAGCGCGGCCAGCTCGTGCGCGACCTCGAGGGCCCTCTCGAGGGCTTGCCCGACGGGAACCACTTCGGTCACGAGGCCGAGCGCCTTGGCTTCCCGAGCGTCGAAACGGCGGCCGAGGAGCATGAGCTCCTTCGCCTTCGCCGGCCCGAGCATGCGCACGAGGCGGTGCGTCCCGCCCGAGCTCGGAATGATCCCGAGCGCGACTTCGGGCAGCCCGAAGATTGCGCTTTCGTCGGCAATCCGGAAGTCGAAGGCGAGCGCCATCTCGAACGCGCCGCCGAGACACCAGCCGTGGATCGCGCCGATCGTCGGGATGGGGAGCACCGCGATGCGCTCGTAGACGTCGCCGGTCGCGCGGTAATAGGCGGCGATGGACTCCGCGTCGGCGTCGCGGAACTCGTTGATGTCCGCGCCGGCCGAGAACGCCTTGCCGGCGCCGGTGAAGACGACGCAGTTGGTGTTGCGGATCTCATCGCTTGAGAGCGCGGCGAGTAGCTCGGCCTCCATTGCGCCGGAGATCGCGTTCAGCTTCTCCTCTCGCTGCAGTGTGAGAACGATCACCCGCTCCTCATGCCTGATGCCTAATAGCGCGCCGGTCATGTGCTCGGTGCTCCGCTGGCCTCGAGGAAGCGGCCGTAGCGGACTGCAAGCCGCTCCGGATCGGGACGCCAGGTTCGCCGGGTCGGCACTTGGATCGGCGCGCCGTGGAAGCGCTTCAGCATGTCGTCGTCGCGCACGGGCCGATCATCGCCGATCCAGCAGTCGCGCTAAAACGCCTCCGGCACGAGGTCCCCTTCTACGAAGCTGCACAGTGGCTCGCCGGAGAGCCAACGCCCAAGAGCGAGCTTCCCGCCGACGGCCGCGCACGAGCTCGCGCGGGGCGGGTTTTGGCGACAAGACAAGAAAGGCCCGGGCCGCACCGGGCCTCTCTTTTTTCCTCGTTAGGTTGCGACTCTCGGCTCGCCTCTGCGCCGAAGCACAAAAGTGGCCGCTCCGATCGTGAGCAGAGCACCCCCGAGGAGGATGCCCGCTTCGGTCGGGCTGGGTGCGGAGATGGTGCCCCCATCGCCCGCCTCGGCGGGAGTGCGCTCGGCCCGCACCTGCTCGATGCCCGACATCGGATCGGGAACGGCGGCTCCGCCAGCGCGGACGTTCTCGATCCCCGTCGTCGGGTCCGGAGTCGCCTCCGGTGCTTCCTGGGCACTGCGGAGGTTCTCGATGCCGGCCTGGGCCGCGTAGTCGGCCGGCATTGCGCGAGGCATGCCAGCCTCCGGCACAGTCTGCGCGGCTTGCGCCGCGTAGTCCGAGGGCATCGCACGCGGCATCTGCCCCTCTGCCGCCGCGTAGTCCGAGGGCATCGCACGAGGCATCTGCCCCTCTGCCGCCGCATAGTCCGACGGCATCGCACGCGGCATGCCGACCGCAGCTGCCTGCGTGCTCGCTTGCACGCCGGAGAATTCGGCCGGCTTGGCCGAAGCCGCACCCGCGCCGATACCAGCGGTCGCGACGAGCACGGCGAGCGTTGCCCCGATCTCGCGCATGCCGTGCGCATCCACGTCGTCGAACGCCTGCTGCAGCGTGACGGGATCGATCGCCGCTACGACCTGCTCGCCCTCTTGGGTGAGCAGATGCTCCAGCGCCTCTCGATCCCAGGCGAGGACAACTCGGCGCATCTCCTCCTGCCCGTTCTTGCGCACGACGTCGAGCACGAGGTCGGCCTCGGCGTCGGCTTGCAAGGCACGCTCTACTTCGCTGCGGGGGACCATCACCGCGAAGGGCGAATCGATCTCCGCCGTGAGCGTTGCCTTTGCGCTCACTTCGTCCATACAGCCTCCTTCCGAATCGGTTGGATACCTGCTGGACGACGCACTGCCGCCAAATCTTTCCACTTTGCGGCCGCGATGCAACTGCCCGAGTGGTCCAACACACGGTGCCGCTAGGGAAATGAGCCGCCATTCGCGTCGCGCGGGCTTGGGTTGAGGAGGCAGAAGGTCGGTTCTAGCCGCGCGAGCGCGCTTGATGCTTCGTCTAACTACAACCAGTGTTCTGGCCGCAGTCCCTGCACGTGTAGCACGAGCCGGTGCGCACCATGCGGCCGCCGCACTTCGCACACTCGACGGCGTCCTCCCACGCGTTGAAGAGAGCCGTCTGGCCGGGGGGTGAGGCGGGCGCCGAGTCGTCCGGCGCGGCCGCTTCTCCGTTCTCCAGGATCGAATGGGCTTGCGCCAGCCGTGCCTTCACCTCAGGGCTCATGATCCCGAGCTCCTGCTGCGTGTCGGCGTCGAGGAATTTCTTCCCCATCCAGCGGAAGATGTAGTCGACGAGCGACTTGGCGACGCGGATGTCGGCGTCGTTCGTCGTCCCCGACGGCTCGAAGCGCATGTGCGCGAACTTCGAGACGTACACCTCGAGCGGCACGCCGTACTGGAGGCCGAGCGAGACCGAGATCATGAACGAGTTCATGAGGCCGGCCAGGGTCGTGCCCTCCTTGGCGATGTCCACGAAGATGTCGCCCGGCTTGCCGTCGTCGTAGAGGCCGACATGGATGTAGCCCTCGTAGTCGCCGACGCGGAACTTGCGCCCGATCTCAGTGCGATCCTCGGGGAGCCGGCGGCGCTCCTGCCGCTCGACCGGCGAGGGCGCGACGGCCAGCGTCTCGCCCTTCTTCGAGAGCGGCTGCGCGACCTTGCAGTTGTCGCGGTAGATCGCGATCGCCTTGACGCCGAGCTTCCACGAGTCGATGAGGAGCTGGGAGACGTCGTCGACCGTGACCGTCTCGGGCAGGTTGACCGTCTTCGAGATCGCGCCCGAGATGAAGGGCTGGACGGCGCCCATCATCTTCACGTGACCCATGTAGTGGATGGCGCGGTCGCCGATCGCGCAGTCGAAGACCGGGTAGTGCTCGGTCTTCATGAACGGCGCGCCGACGACGGTGTTGCGCTCGTCGATGTACGCGACGATCTGCCCCACCTCATCTGGCGAGTAGCCGAGCTTGTCGAGCGCCATCGGGACGGTCTTGTTGACGATCGTGATCTCGCCGCCGCCGACGAGCTTCTTGGACTTGACGAGGGAGAAGTCGGGCTCGACCCCGGTCGTGTCGCAATCCATCATGAAACTGATCGTCCCCGTGGGAGCGAGGACGCTCGCCTGCGCGTTGCGATAGCCGGCGACCTCGCCCTCGTTGAGCGCGTCGTCCCAGGACTTCCGCGCTGCCGTCAGCAGATCGTCCGGCACGATGTCGGAGTTCTCGATGTTGCCGACCGCCGCCCGGTGCTGGGCGATGACGCCGAGCATCGCGCCGGCGTTGGGCTGGTAGCCCGCGTGCGCGCCCATGCGCGCGGCGATCTCGGCCGACTTCTTGTACGCGCGACCGGTCATGAGCGCCGTGATCGCGGCCGCGTAGGAGCGGCCCTCGTCGGAGTCGTACGGGAGCCCGCGCGCCATGAGGAGCGCGCCGAGGTTCGCGTAGCCAAGGCCGAGCTCGCGGTAGGCCTTGGCGTTCCGCTCGATCTCGGGCGTCGGATAGCTCGAGTAGCCGACGATGATCTCCTGCGCGACGAAGACCGTGTCGACCGCGTGCTCAAAAGCCTGCACGTCGAGCTCGCCGTCCTCGCGGCGGAACTTCATCAGGTTGAGCGAGGCGAGGTTGCACGCCGAGTCGTCGAGGTGCATGTACTCGGAGCACGGGTTGGACGCGTTGATGCGGCCCGAGTTCGGGCTCGTGTGCCACTTGTTGATCGTCGTGTCGTACTGGACGCCCGGATCGGCGCAGCGCCATGCCGCTTCGGCCGCCTGCTTGAGCAGGTCGCGCGCGGGAAGCGTCTTGACGACGGTGCCGTCGGTGCGCGCGGTCAGGTTCCAGTCCTCGCCCTTCTCGGCCGCCTCCATGAAGGCGTCGGTGACGCGGATGGAGTTGTTCGCGTTCTGATACTGAATCGACGCCCAGTCGGGCGAGTTCAGCGACATGTCGTAGCCGGCCGCCTCGAGGACGCGCGCCTTCTCCTCCTCGTGCGCCTTGCACCAGATGAACTCCTCGACATCGGGGTGGTCGACGTCGAGGACGACCATCTTGGCCGCACGCCGCGTCTTGCCGCCCGACTTGATCGTGCCGGCGGAGGCGTCGGCGCCGCGCATGAAGCTGACGGGGCCCGACGCGTAGCCGCCCTTGGTGAGCTGCTCCTGCGAGGAGCGCAGCTTGGAGAGGTTGATGCCCGAGCCCGAGCCGCCGCGGAAGATGATGCCCTCGCGGCGGATCCAGTCGAGGATCGACTCCATCGAGTCCTCGATCGAGAGGATGAAGCAGGCCGAGCACTGCGGCTTCTCCTCGAAGCCGACGTTGAACCAGACCGGCGAGTTGAAGGCCGCATACTGGTTGACGAGGATCGCCTTCAGCTCGGCCTCGAAGGTCTCGGCCTCCTGTTCGTCGGAGAAGTAGCCGCCCTCGCGCCCCCAGCCGGAGATCGTGTCGACGACGCGGCCGATCATCTGCTTGACGCTCGTCTCGCGCTCAGGCGCGGACATGCGGCCGCGGAAGTACTTCTGCGCGACGATGTTGGTCGCGGTCTGCGACCAGAACTTCGGGAACTCGACGTCCTTCTGCTCGAAGACCGCCCTGTCCTTGCCGGGGATCAGCGCGTCGCGGATCTCCCACTCGATCTCGTCGAACGGGTCACGTCCGGGGATCGTGAAGTAGCGCCTGACGGCGATGTTCTGTGCGCCGTCTACGACTTCGTTCGTGACCTCGTCGAGTGTGGTTTCTGCGGGCTTCGCGGACGCCATTCCTACACCTCCT
>DASXRO010000148.1:0-13144 GCA_036506555.1 Gaiellaceae bacterium | reverse complement strand
TGCTCCGGAGGCGGCGCTTCTGCGGTCGGCGGCTCGACGGGGAGGACGTCGAAGGCAGCGCCCGCGAGCTGCCCTGAGTCGAGCGCTGCCAGGACGGCGTCGAAGTCGACGAGAGCGGCGCGAGAGGTGTCCACGAGGTAGGAGCCGCGCTGCACACGTGCGAGCTCGTCCGCGCCGATGAGGCCACGGGTCTCGGGCGTCAGGAGCGCGTGGAGCGAGAACGCGTCGCAGCTTTCGAGCGCCTCGTCCAGCGTTGCCGGCCTCACACCGCTCGCCGCGATCTCCTCGGCCGGCACGTGGGGATCGACGGCCCAGACCTCGAAGCCGAGCGCGCCCGCCCGCTTCGCCACCTCGCGTCCGATCCGCCCGAACCCGATGACGGCGAGCTTCGTGCCGCGAAAAGTGCGCAGCGGGCCGGCGGCCGTGTGATCCCAGCCCCCGGCGCGAACGCTGCGATCCAACGCGACGACACCGCGCAGCAGCGCCAGGAGCAAAGCGATCGAGCTGTCGGCCATCTCCTCGACGCAGTAGTCGGGCACGTTGCAAACCCAGATGCCGCGCACGCCGGCCGCGTCCAGATCCAAGTGGTCGTAGCCGACACTGCACGTGGCGACCACCTTGAGGGCCGGGAGCCGGGCAAGCTCCTTCTCGCCGACCGGGAAGTCAGGACCCGTGAGTAGCCCGACGACGTCGTCGCCCTCCCACGGTGCCGTCACGGCCTGGACCTGCGCGACGCTGTCGACGATTTCCCGAACCTCGTCGAGCGAGTACGAAGGATCGACGACGAGTAACCTCATCCGGGGCCATTATTCGCCGCTTAGGCGGTGGGAGCGAACCTGAAGCTACCGTTCCGGCGTGAAGCCGCACGTCAGTGTCATCACGCTCGGCGTGACGGATCTCGCGCGCGCAAGAGAGTTCTACGCGGAGCGGCTCGGGTGGCCCATCCAGCAAGAGCAGGACAACTGGGTGTGCTTCTTGCTCGGAGGCGGCTCGACAGCGTTCGCGCTCTACCCATGGGACGCGCTCGCGGACGACGCGCGATCAGAACCAGAGGGAAGCGGATTCCGGGGCGTCACGCTCACATATGTCGTTCGATCGGGCCAGCGCGTCGATGAGGTCCTCGCTGAAGCTGAGGCGGCCGGCGCCACGATCGTCAAGCCGGGTCAGCGCGCGGCGTGGGGCGGCTACGGCGGCTACTTCGCCGATCCGGAGGGCTATCTCTGGGAAGTCGCGAGCGGCGCCACCCAGCTCCCGTTCGCTGAATAGCCGCTCCGCGCGCGGCCAGAGCGGTGCTCAGCGCCACTCGACGGTGGCGAGCTCGACGCGCTCCGCGAACCCCTTCAGCGTTTCCGAGCGCGGCTCGGAGAGCCGGAATCGCGATGCTCCGTCGAGGCTCTCCGTGCTCACGAGGATCTCCCCGCCTGCGGCGAGCGCACCGATGCGAGCCGCCAGGTGGACGCCCTGGCCCGCGTAGTCATCATCGTCCTTGTGAAAGGCCTTGCCGCTGTGGACGCCGATTCGGATGTCGGGCGCGATCGGCTCCTCGTCGAGCGCACGCTGGATCGCGATGGCGGCATCTATCGCCGCAGCGGGCGTGCCGAAGGCGGCGAAGTAACCGTCGCCCGTCTGCTTGATGACCTCCCCGCCCGCTTCCTTGATCACTTCGCGCAGCCGGTGGTCGTGCCATTTCAGGAGCTTCTGCCACTTCTCTTCGCCCAGCGCCTCGACGAGCTTGGTCGAGTCGACGATGTCCGTGAACATGAACGTTCTCGCGGCGGCCGCCTCGCCGAGGAGCTCGGCGGCGCGCTGCATGTCGAGGGCAGCTCCGAGGCGCTTGAACGTCGCTTTCGCCGCGTCGACCTCGTCGCGCGCGCTGTGCTCGTCGCCCTCCCCTCGGTAGGCGATGCCGAGGAGCATTCGCGCCTGCGCCGTCTCATAGGGCGCGCCGACCTTCTCCCATGTGGATCGTGCGGCCTTGAAAGCTGACCGCGCGCCTTCGAAATCTCGCTCTGCGAGCCGGATCTGACCGAGCGCGAGCTGGAGCGTCCCTTCCAGGTGGGGCGTGCGACGCCCGTCCACCTGGTACTGGTCTCCGATCTCCTCGAGCTCGGCTGCGGCGGCGCGCGCACGTGCGAGCTCGCCGGCGGCGAGCGCGATCTCGACCTGGGCGGGAAGGAGGCGCGCGCGGGTCAGAGGATCCATCCCTTCGTTGGCGAGCTCACGCTTGATCGCGGCGGCTGCTCCGTCGACCTTGCCCTGTGCAAGGCGCACGAGGGCGAGGCCGGGTTCCGTGCCGGTGGGGTGGCCGAGCTCGCTCGCCTTCCGGTACGCTTCCTCCGCCTCCGCGAAGTCGCCACGTCGCCGCCGAATCTCCCCGATCTCGTAGAAGCCCGCCGCCGTGATGAGGTTGAAGTAGCCGCCAAGCTCGTCGCACGCCTGAACCGCCTGCTCCTCCGCACGATCCCAGTCCCCCTGGAGCCGCATGATCTCCGCCCGGTGCACGCGGCAGGCGCCGGGGAAACCGCTCACGTCGAGCCTGTCACACCAGCGGTTCGCGGCGGTCGTCCACTCGGCGGCTCGGCCGCAGTCGCCGAGCGTCTGGCAGGAGTGGATCGTGACGCAGTAGACCATCCCCGTCGCGAGCGGCTCGAGCTCGCCGCTCACAGCGGCGGCAGTCGCCTCGTCGAGGAGCGCGAGACCCTCGCTCACCTGGCCCGACATGACGAGCACCGTCCCTTCGAACACCATCGCCATCGCTTCGAGGTTGCGATCGCCGAAGCGCGTCGCCACGTCATGCGCGTGCGCCAGGTGTTCCTGGGCCGGCTTGAGCTCCCCCATCATCACGGCGGCCGTTCCGCGTGCGAGCGCGAGATGGCCGTGCTCGATGCCTTCGGGCTCGTCCGCGAGCAGCCGGGTGGCGCGTGAGAGCCATCCGCTCGCAACCGAGACCGTGCCCTTCTTCGCGTGGTCGCCGGAGATCATCATCGCGAGGAGCGCCGCCCGCCGGGGCTCGCCGGCCTCCACGTAGGCGGCGTATGCGCGCTCCCGGAAGTCGATCGCCTCCTCGAGCCGCCCGGTCCACCAGGCGGCTTCGCCTAGGTGTTCGAGGTCCTCCGCGCCAAGCAGCCCGTCGGCGTCCGCCTTCTGCAGCAGCTCGTAGGCATCGCGCCACGCGCGCTTGCGCGCGGCTTCTCTTCCTGCTTCGAGCGAGTCGTCGAGAACTTGGCTCATGGGGGTTGTACGGATTTTACGCCCGCCGTGCGCGCCTCCTCCTCGCTCCGGGGCGGACTAGGGCTGATTCTCAGGACCGAACCGTGACCCACACCAAGCCGTCGGCGACGGCCACGCCGAGCGGCCGGTGACCCACGCGGATGGTTTTCGTGACGGTGTTCGTCGCGGGATCGATCCGCGAGACCGTCCCGTCGCCGCTGTTTGCGACCCAGATCGCGTCGGCGCCGACCGCGACGGCGACCGGATTCCTTCCGACCGAGACTGCTCGCACGACTGAGTTCGTGCGCGGGTCGATGCGTACGAGCGAGCCTTCGACTTCGTTGGTGACCCAGACCGACCCGTGGCCGAAGGCCATCGCGCTCGGGCCGTCACCCAGCCTGACCGTCGCGGTGATCGCGCCCGTGCTCGGATCGACGCGCCGCACGGCACCGTCTTGGCCGTCGGCCATCCACACTGAGCCGGCGCCGAGCGTCATCGCGCTTCGGTACCCAGGCGGCAGTTCGGTGCGTTGCGCGATCGAGGCGAGCCCTTCTGCGGGAGCATCAACTTCGATGAGTTCCCACCGCGGGAAATCGAGTGGCACCCAAATGGAGCTCGCTCCAGCCGCGACCGTGCAGCTGACATCCTCGTACGCGCCCCTGTCTCGAAAGACCTCGAGCTCCTCGACGATCTGCGTGCTCTGGGGATCGACGCGGAAAAGCTTGAGGTGGCACGTGTAGACCCAGACGTCGTCGGATGCAGCCGCCAGCCGAAACTTTGGCGTGCTGAATCCTACGCCTGCGGGAATACCGACCGACGCGGCTACCGAGCGAGCCGCGGGGTCGACCTTCATCAGCGTGCGGTCGTTCAGGTTCACGACCCACACCGAGTCCGCGCTCGCGGCTATCGGTCCCGGGCTGTTTCCGACTCGGATGGAGTCGACGATTTCACTCGTTGCCGGGTCGATGACGGCGACGGAGTTCGGCGCCACGACAACTGGCTGGGCGGCGTCGCCGCGCGCCAAGACGACCGCTACTAGCGCGGCGGCGAGAGCGGCGATGAGCGCCGTCCCGAGGAGGAGCCTGCGTGTGGGCAAGCGGCGCGAGGGCGACGGAAGGTCCGGCAGCGGAGGCAGCTCGGTCTCCGGGACGACCTCGACCAGCCGAACCGGCTCGGAGATTCCCTTCACGCGTGTCGGCCGGCGAGGCGAGTACGTTGCGCGTTCCTGCCGTCCGGCGAGGTTCCGTACGGTCTCGCTGGCCAGGATCTCGCCCGGTCGAGCGAGACTGCAGAGCCGTGATGCGACGTTGAGGGCTCGACCCCGATAACCGCCTTCCGTCGGCACGGCCTCGCCGGCGTCGAGCCCGATCCCGACCCCGAGCGGCAGTGCCGGCTCCCCGTCGATTCGTTCGCGCAATCGCCGCTGCAGCTCCACCGCCGCCCACAGGGCGGCACGGGCCGAGCTAAAGACGCAAAGCGCTTCGTCGCCACGCAACTCGAGCACGTGCCCGCCTCGCGGGGGGACGGCGTCATGGACGATCGCCGCGAACCTCCTCACGACGTCCGAAGCTGCCTCATCGCCGTTTTCGTCGCTAAAGCGCGTGTAACCGCGGACGTCGGCTATGAGGAAGGTGTGAAGCTCGCCTTGGTGCTCTGCTCCCTCTTCTTCACCTGCATCGTCGCGCACACGATCGAGTGTACGACGTGCTCAGAAGGCCGCCTAGCTGCTCACTCGGAGAGCCATTTCGGCTTCGCGAACTAGACTCGAGCCAATGGTGCTTTTCGTCGCCACCGGCGACTCAATCGCACGGGTCGCCGACGGGCGCTCGGAGCCCGTCCTCGAGCAGCCCGGCGCGCAGTGCGTGGCCGTCGACGCGCGTGACCCCGAACGCGTCCTGGTGGGTTGTCGGGGCGGCGGAGTTTTCGAGAGCGAGGACAGTGGCGCCACTTGGCACGACGCCGCGCTCCCCGCAAACGATGTCTTCTCCGTCGCCTACAGCCCCGCCGACGGCGCGGCGTACGCCGGCTGCGAGCCGAGCGCCCTCTGGGTGCGCCGAAACGGCGCTTGGGAGGAACTTTCCGCCCTCCGCGAGCTTCCTTCGGCCCCGACTTGGAGCTTCCCGCCCCGTCCGTGGACGTCGCACGTCCGCTGGATCGCGCCGAGCCCGCACGACGCGAGCCTCCTCCTCCTAGGCATCGAGCTCGGCGGCCTGATGCGGAGCGAGGACGGCGGTACGACCTGGCAGGACCATCGCCCCGGCGCCCAGCGCGACGTGCACTCCCTCGCCTGGCACGCAACGGAGGCGGGCCGCGCCTACGAGGCCGCCGGCGGCGGCTCCGCCTGGAGTCGCGATAACGGCGAAAGCTGGGAGGCCGCCGACGACGGGCGTGATCGCCACTACACCTGGGCGCTCGCCGTCGATCCAGCCGACCCCGATTGCTGGTTCGTCTCCGCCGCGCCTGGTCCCTTCGAGGCACACGGGAGTCGTCCAGCCGGCGCGGCGCTCTACCGCTGGCGCGGCGACGGGCCGTGGGAGGAGCTCGACCTCGGGCTTCCGCGTCCGCTCGAGACGATGCCGTACGCGCTCGCCGCTACCGAGGACGGCCTCGTCGCGGCTCTG
The DNA here is from genome assembly GCA_036506555.1 of Gaiellaceae bacterium. Classification (GTDB taxonomy): domain Bacteria; phylum Actinomycetota; class Thermoleophilia; order Gaiellales; family Gaiellaceae; genus JAIBJP01. The sequence continues at coordinate 7,313 of DASXRO010000148.1, read as the reverse complement.
CGAGACGGCCGCCTCTTCGCCAGCGATGACCAAGGCGATAGTTGGCGCCAGGTCGAAGCTGAAGGCCTCGGTAAGGTCATCGCCATGGCCGCCGGCTAGTAGACCGACGGTCTAGACATTGTGGGCTGTCGTCTTCGCGGGCGGGCGGCAGGCCCCGCATTCGGTTGACGCCGTCGGGGCCACCCTCCGTTGCCTGCTTCCGGCTCCGCGTCGGTCGTTAGACCTGTAGCAGGGGCGCCGCCGATTCCAGTGCCGCCGCCTGGCCACATGCAAACTCGATCACAACACAGTCTTAACCTGCGAGGGCTGCGCTTCTCGCTAGCTTGAACTTTGCGGTCGTCGTAGGCCGCACCGAAGGCGACGTGGCCTCGGGAGCGATGTGCTCCGGGGCCTTTTCCATGCCCGGAAGCGGAAGGAGGTGACGAATGCTGAATGACTTGCTGATCGGATTGCTGGTGGCGGTCGCCTACCTGGCTCCCAGCGCCGTTTTCGCGCTGGCGATCAAGCCGGCCGGGGAGGTGGTGCAGAGCGTCGGGCGCTCCGCCACCGCGTTGTAGGCATGCGCAACGAAACGCCGGCCCGGGCTGCGACCAGCGGCCCGGGCTGAGCCTCGCGCCTCATTGCGCAGCCGGAAGACGGGGTGCGTCACGCGTGCCCGTCGGCCGCCCGCGAGGCTGCGTACAGCGTGAGTTCATCCCGTAGGCCTTTGAGTGCGACAGGCCCGATCGGCTCGAACTTCACGTTCTCGCCGTCCCAACTCTCCTTCACCTCATCGCTCACGAGAACCTCGCCCGGCCGCGCGTAATCCGCGATGCGAGAGGCGACATTCACGGTCTTGCCGAAGTAGTCGCCATCCCGGAAGATCACCCGTCCTGCGTTGACGCCGACGCGGGCGCGAACGTCGACCGTGGCCGGAGTCTGCTCGACGAGGTCGAGTCCCGTCAGGACGGCCGCCCGGGGTTCCGGGAAGTAGAACATCACGCCGTCGCCGAGCCACTTCACGGGATAGCCGCCGAGGGCCTGAGCCGCCTCGTGGACGAGGGTGGCCAGGCGATCGGCGAGGTCGGCGCCGGCCTCGTCGCCCCGTTCCTCGGTGAGAGCCGTGTACCCGGTCAGGTCGAGGAAGGCGATCGCAGGCGGTCGCGCCTCGCGCTCGGGCGCGATTCCCAGCTCTTGCAGGTACTCCTCCGTGTTTTGAACCGTGGACGAGAGGATCTCGTGCTCGAGATGTCGGCCCCGCAGCCAGAGCATGAGCCGTTCCCCCAATGCCATGACGCGGATCCCCAGTTCGCCGGCGACCTGGCGCATCTCTTCGTCCGTCAGCCCGCTACGGCGAAGACGTGCGAAGAGGCCGCTGCTCGCAAGTTCCACATCGGACGCGACGAGCCGGCGAATGTTCTGCCCGTACGCTCGCGCCAGACGGGTGAGCTCGTCGTCCTCGGCTTCTTCCCACACGGTCAGTAGCTCGCTGAGCACAAGGACGTCATCCTCCCGAAGCCTCGTCTCAGAGGTCGTCTGCGGCAGACCGAACTCCCTGACGACTCGCCGAACCAGCTCGGGAGAGCGCCCGACCTCGTCCGCGAGCTCCTCGTAGGTCTTCGAAAACGCCGCCGGCTTCGGCAGGAAGAGCGCGAGATTCTCGTAGGAGAGGTTGCCGGCCTCGATGCCACGGGCGATCAGCTCGATCTCGATGCCGGCGTCTTCGAATGCCTGCATGAGACGGACGCGGTGCGCGTCCGTGGCGGCAAACGGGCCGTCCGGGTCGCGTGGGACGAGGATGCCCAGGCGCGCAAGCTCCTGCACTCTTTCGAGCGAGCAGCCTGACCGTTCAGCGAGCTCTGCTTCGGAGAGGCCCACTAATCAAGCGTATTTGGCAGCGGCATTGCCCGGTCGTGCTCAGGCGCTCGCCCAGAAATCGCGTTGCTCTGTGACGAGGCCGTCCGCGTCGAACCGCAGCAGCGAGACGCCGGCGAGCCGCTCACTGCCGCCGTCCTTCAGTCTCGTCTGCGCGTGCCACTCGACGACAGCGCGGTCGCCCTCGACGATCGGCCGGCCAAACTCGCAGTCCGCCGACTCCTCCTCGGCGAGCGTCGGCACGATGTAGTCGGCGGGCGCCTGAGGCTCACGGAACGGATGCGATTGGAAGTACGCCCCTTCCGCGTAGAGCGCCACGATCTCGTCTGCCTCATGCGAGCGCCAACCGCGCTCCCACGTTTCGCGCCAGCGTCCTGCTGCCTGCCGGGCATCCATCGGCCGGATTATCGCCGTCCGGCCATGGCGGCCACTCACGAGCGAGGCGTGGCGTTCAGGCGGCCAGGGTGTTCTGCGCGAGGCCCGGCAACTCGTAGCTGCCGTTCGTGCGGTAGCGTCCCTCGTCGCCGACAATTGCGGCTGCCGCCAAGCCCGTGTCGCCGGCGCCGGCCGCGAGCTCGAGGATCGTCTGGCCGGGCTGGGGGATCGAGCGCCTCGACCATCCACTCGCCGGGGGCGTGCGAGACGTCCCAGATCCAGCGACTCTGCCGGTCCCTGTCCCCCGCCATCCGCTGCCAGACCTCGAAGCTGGTCCGACGATAGTCCTGGTCCGCCACGGCTAGGGCCAGCGGGGTCCGCGCGGCGGCGCGTGCTCGAGCTCGTCCCAGTCGGCGCGCACGGGCGCGAAGACGTCGATCACGACCGCGCCCTCCGGCCCGGCCACCACCTCGTGCGGCACGTTGGAGGGGATCGTCCACGTCCCCCCAGGGCCGATCTCCCGCGTTTCGTCCTCGATCCGGAACGTCAGCGACCCGGTGATCACGATCCCGAGCTGCTCGTTCTCGTGCCGGTGCTCGGGCACGATCGCGCCCGGGTCGAGCTCGACGACCGCGAGCGACTGCCTCTCGCCGTGGACGGCGCGCGCGACGACGGTCTCCCAGACCTGGATCACCGGCAGCGCCTGCAGGTCGTCGAAAGGAGCCATGCCGCCACGTTAGGGCATTCTGGGAGAATCGCGCGGTGCTCGACCCGCAGAGACGCTGGGCGCACTACGGCGAGAAGCCCGACTACGCGGGGCTCCTCACCTATGGGGGCCAGCCCTACACTGAGGATCCGCACGAGCTCGCAGGCGCGGAAGTCGCCATCGTCGGCGCCCCGACCGACGACCTCGTCTCCGACCGGCCGGGCACGCGCTACGGGCCGCGCGCGATCCGAGCCGCGAGCTGTCCGCCAGGGCCCCACCTTGAAGCGGGGATCGATGCGCTTGCGGCGCTGCGCGTGGTCGATTTCGGCGACGCGCCGGTCATCCCGGCCGACGCAAAGCGCTCCCACGAGGCGATCGAGGCCACGGTCGCGCAGGTGTTGGATGCCGGCGCGCTCCCGATAGTCCTCGGCGGCGACCACTCGATCACCGAGCCGGACGTCCGCGCGTGCGCGCGCAGCGGCCCCGTCGGCCTCATCCACTTCGACACGCACACGGACACCGGTACTGAGGTCTTCGGCGTCGCCTTCTCGCACGGGACGCCGATGTACAAGCTCGTCGAGGCGGCCCACGTCGACCCGGCGCGCTACGTCCAGATCGGCCTCCGCGGCTACTGGCCTGGCGAGAAGGAGTTCGCCTGGCAGCGCGAGCACGGCATCACCGCTTTCTTCATGCACGACGTGCGCGAGCGCGGGATCCGCGCCGTGGTCGCGGACGCGCTCGCGCACATCGGCGCCGGGCCGGTCTTCGTCACTGTCGACATCGACGTCCTCGACCCCGCCTACGCGCCTGGAACCGGTACGCCCGAACCGGGCGGGATGACGACCGGCGATCTCCTCTGGGCCTGCCGCGAGGTCGCGTTCAAGGTCGAGCTCATCGGCGCGGACGTCGTGGAGGTGATCCCGACCGCCGTGGGATCGGCCGATATCACCTCGCTCGCCGCCGACCGAGTCGTCCGGGAGCTGCTCACCGGCCTGGCGCTCTCCCGCACGTGAGTCACGACGTCGTCGTCATCGGGGGCGGGTTCGCCGGCGTCACGGCCGCCCGCGAGACGACGCTCGCCGGCCTCCGCACCCTCCTCCTCGAGGCGCGCGACCGGCTCGGCGGGCGTACGTGGACGCACCGCTGGAACGACACCGACATCGAGCTCGGCGGCGGGTGGGTGCACTGGCACCAGCCGCACGTGTGGTCTGAGATCACGCGCGTGGGGCTCGCGGTCGAGCTCGGCGAGGACGCCCAGGTCTCGAGCTGGTTCGTCGGCGACGAGCGGCGCGAGGGGACGATCGCCGAGCGCGACGCCATCGCCGAGCGCGGCTGGGACCAGTTCGTCTCCGGAGTGGAGGACGCGCTCCCGCTCCCGCACGACCCGCTCTTCGCGAGCGACCGCCTCGAACGATTCGACCGCCAGACGATCACCGAGCGCATGGACGAGCTCCAACTGGACGAGGAGGAGCGGGACGTCCTCGCCGCCGAGCTCGAGTCGCTCGCGCACGGGCGGCTCGACGATGCCGGCGCGGTCAGCGTGCTTCGCTGGCACGCGCTCTCTGGCGGCAGCCTCGCGCTCACACAGCAGGCGGGCGGCCGCATCACGTTCCGAGACGGCACCCAGAGCCTCGTCCAGGCGATCGCGTCCAAGGCATCCTTCGAGACGCGTCTCTCGACCCCGGTCGCCGCGGTCACGCAGCGGAGCGGCGCCGTCGAGGTGCACACGCGCGCGGGCGAGACGCTCCCAGCCCGCCTCGCGGTGGTGGCCGTGCCGCTGAACGCGCTCGGGGCGATCGAGTTCGACCCGCCGCTCTCGGAGGGGAAGCGGCAGGCGATCGCCCTCGGGCAGGCCTCCCGCGGGGTCAAGATCTTCATCCACGCACGCGGGGAGCCCGTGTTCCAGAACGGGATCAAGCCCGGGCATCCGTTCGGCTATCTCGACACCGAGCACCTCTATCCCGACGGGACGCAGCTCCTGATCGGCTTCGGCCCCGACGCGGAGACCTGCGACGCGTCCGATCTCGCGTCCATCCAGGAGCAGATGAACGAGATCGTGCCCGGTTACGAGGTGCTCGCCGCGACGGCGCACGACTGGCTCGTGGACGAGTTCTCGCGCGGGACATGGGCCATCCACCGGCCGGGGTGGTACACGCAGTACCACGCTGAGATGCAGCGGCCGGAGGGCTCGGTGCTTCTCGCCGGCTCGGACTTCGCCAACGGCTGGGCGGGTTTCATGGACGGCGCGATCGAGTCGGGCCTGCGGGCGGGGGCGTACGCTGTCAGCTCACTTCAAGGAGGCGCACATGCTCGGTAAGGCTCAGATCGCGGCCATCGTTCCGGTATCGGACATCGACAAGGCCGTGGAGTACTACGGAGGCGCGCTCGGGCTCACGCTCGAGGCTCGCCGGGACGATCTGCCGGAAAACCGCGAGGCGGAGTTTCGCGCCGGTGACGGGACGCTGTTCGTGTACGAGAGCGTCGGCGCAGGGCAGAGCCGCGCTACGGTCGCAGGCTTCCGGGTCGACGACATCGACGCGGTCGTCGAGGAGCTGCGCCGACGGGGCGTGGCCTTCGAGGACTACGACACGCCCGACCTGAAGACGGAGAACGGCATCGCGACCATCGGCGACCTTCGAGCGGCGTGGGCTCGCGACCCGGACGGCAACATCATCGCGTTCGAATCGCGCAGCTGACCGCACCGAAGGCGCTGAAGAATCCGGGGAGCCCACGGAGTCATAAGGAGCGCATGAAACCGTTCGCCGCCTGGCTTGGAGCCCTCGCCGTGTTGACAGTCGCGGCGACCGGATGCGGGAGCGAGAAAGCGGCTTCTCCAGGCACGAAAGGCCTTCCGGCGCCGGTCGAGGAGACGCGCTCGGCCATCCTTGCTGCCGCCGAGAGCGGCGAGTACGACGACCTTCGGGCGCTCGTCGAGCCGAAGGTGTTCCTGTCCGACTTCGGCTTCGGAACCGGCGACCCGGTTCAGGGCTGGCAGGGGCTCGGGGCGAAGCCTCTCCAGACGATGGGCGCTCTCGTCGGCATGTCGCACTCGGTCCGCGAGACGAACGAGGGGACTCTCTACCAGTGGCCGAGCTACGACCCCGACTCGGTTGCCGGTGACCTCTCGGCCGAAGATCGCGAGCTCTTCCTGACGATCATGAGCGAGGACGAGCTCGCGAACGCGTTCAATCCGGACTACGGCTACACCGCGCCGCGCCTCGGGATCCTCTCCGACGGCACGTGGTGGTTCTTCATTCGCGAAGCAGGGCCCTGAGCCCTTGAGTCCAGGGCACCTGCCCGCCTCTCCAGGCGCCTAACCTCGAGCGGCGTACACCTTTCCGCCGCGCTCGACGACCTGGCGCGCGGGGAGAGGAGTCGGCGGCGGACCGCCCTCGACCGCGCCCGTCTGAGCGTTGAAGACCCCGCCGTGACAGGGGCAGAGGAGCAGGCCGTCCTGGTAGGTGACTTCGCACCCCGCATGCGTGCAGATGGCGCTGAAGGCCGTCAGCGTCCCGTCGTCGGCCCGGATGAGGATGTCGGACCTCCCCTCGATTGGATCCGGATAGACGAGGGCCTGGCCGGGCGCGAGATCGCCGCCTCCCGCGATCTCGACGCCCAACGCAGGCGCGCCGGCCTTGGGTGCCGGTGGCCGGCGATATGCGCCGCGGGCGAGCGTCGCGCCACCCGCGGCCAGGAGCGCGGCCGCGCCGGCGGCTCCGAGCGCGACGCCGACGAACCCCCGCCGCGTGAGCGGCGCGCCGCGCTCGATCGACGGCACGGGGCCAAGCGCGCGGCGCTGAAGCCGTAGCCGGCGCATGCTCACGTGGTCGAGCGCCGGCTGGCCCTGCGCGCCCGCAAGCACGAACGGCAGCCAGGCGAAGGCGAAGACGAGGTCGGGCCCGAGGAAGTAGGGACGCGTCTTCCAGCTGGCGGTCAGGAAGAGGAGCGTGCTGAGCGCGAAGCCGGCGAATGCCGCCGCGCGGGTGAGCAGCCCGAAGAACGCGAGCAGCCCGACGGCGATCTCGAAGACGGCCACGCCGACACCGGCCACTTCCGGGATGGGCAAAGCGAGCGCGCGCAGGAGGGCTCCGCCGGGCGTCCCGTTCGCGAAGGCTTCGAGCTGGGAGCCGATGTACGTCGGCGCGCCCTCGGTGAGGAAACCCGGGTCGAGCAGCTTCTGGAGGCCGGCGTAGACGAACGTGCCGCCGAGGAAGAGGCGAAGCGGAAGGAACGCGAGGCCGGTCGGAACCGTAGGAACTCTCATGCAGGCGAATACACCGCAGCCTGGCCGTTGGGTCCCGGCCTCGATACGGTTCAGATGGATGCGGGGTGCCATCCACGAATCGGCGGCGCGGGGGTTTGCGCTCGTCCCGGAGAC
>DASXRO010000147.1:0-21294 GCA_036506555.1 Gaiellaceae bacterium | reverse complement strand
GACGAGCGCACGCTCTTCGCTCGGAAGGCGACCGGGCTCGTGCGCGGCTGGTCGGTGAGGGACGGGTTCATCTACGCGTTCTTCTCGATCAACCTCATCACGCTCGGGCTCTTCATCTTCTCGTACGCCGTCTTCATTCCGAGCGGCAGCCTGATGTGGGCGGTGATCATCTCGGGCGCCTACCTCGTTCTCCAGGCGATCACCTACGCATCTCTCATAGCGGCGATGCCGCGCGCGGGAGGCGACTACATCTGGATCAGCCGCGTGCTCGGCGGTGGGGTGGGCTTCGTCCTCGCCGCGTGCGGCTGGTGGTTCATCCTCTGGCACTGGGTCCCGATCTACGCGAACATCCTCAACGTCGAGGTCTTCGTGCCGCTCGGGGCGATCGTGGGCGCAGAAGGCTGGGTCTCGTTCTGGTCGGAGCCCAAGAACCTCTTCTGGGCCTCGATCATCACGGCGATTCTCGCGGGAGTGGTCATCTCGCTCGGGATGCGCATGTACGCGCGCATCCAGAAGTTCTGCTTCTACGGCGGCCTGATCGGGCTCGCGTTCATGTTCATCCTGCTCCTCATCAACTCCAAGGCCGACTTCATCTCGGCCTTCAATAGCCAGGCGAGCGACGTCCTCGGGACGAAGGGAAATGCGTACCAAGGCGTCCTCAAGGCCGGCGATGTCGGAACGGATGCAGGCTCGAGCGTGGCGACCTTCGGCGCTGCCAAGGGCGTCTTCCTCCTGATCCCGTTCATGCTCTTCTTCAACCTCTGGTCGAACTGGGGCGCGACGCTCTACGGGGAGGTCCGCGGCGCCTCGGACTTCCGTAAGAACGTCTATGCGATGGGCGGCGCGCTCATCGCGACGACGGGTCTCGCGGTCGTGATGTTCCTGCTCTTCGCAAAAACGATGGGCTGGGACTTCTACAACGCCTCGAACAACGCCTACTGGGGCGGCACCGGGCCCCTCGGGATCTTCCCGTACCCGGGCCTCCTGACCTCGTTCCTCATGGGCGGAGCGTTCTGGCAGTTCCTCCTGGTCGCCCTCATGTCGCTCTGGTTCTTCGGTTGGGTGGGCACCGTGTTTCTCTCGTCGACGAGAGTCGTGTTCGCCTCCGCGTTCGACCGGGTGCTGCCCGAGTACGCCGCGAAGGTGACGAGGAACGGCGTGCCGATCGTGGCGATCGCGCTCATGCTCCTTCCGTCGATCCCGATCGCGTGGTTCTACTCGCACAACGCGAGCTTCTTCGATTGGACGCTCGCCGCAACCGAGGTCATTGCGATCACCTTCGCCGGGTCGGCGATCGCGGCGTTGATCCTGCCCTGGCGGAAGCCGGAGATCTACAACGCTTCGCCGATCGCGCGGTACCGCATCGCGGGGCTGCCGATCATCACGGTGGCCGCTGCGGGCTTCCTTGTCATGCTCGGCTTCGCCATCTACGAATGGCTGAACAACACTGTGTACGGCATCGATTTCCACGCTCACCGCGGGTCGATCTGGTACATGCTTGTGCTGTACGGGATCGCGCTTGGGATCTACCTCGTCTCGCGCATCTATCGCCGCAGCCAGGGGATCGACATGCGGATGGTGCACTCGCAGATTCCGGTCGAGTAACCGATCGAAGCGGGGCGGCGGCGTCACGGCGCCGCCGCCTCGTTAGGCTTGTGGCGTGCCCTGGGAGCTGGCCACGTTCTCGGCCGACCTCCTCCGCGAGCCGGAGCCGATCGAGGGCGTCGACATCGAGATCGTGCGGTCGGGCGAGGCCGTGCGGGTGACGCATGTCCTCGACGCGGTCGAGCCGCGGATCCGCCCGGACGGGCGGTCCGCCTTTCCGAAGGAGGGCAAGGCCGGGGAGGGGAGGACGAACCGCCTCGACGGCGTCGTCGTCCTCCCGTGCCTCGATTTCGCGGGCGAGGAGCGCCCTCTCCACGAGCAGGAGTCGGTCGTGGATCTCGCAGGCCCGGGCGCCCAGTACACGCCCTTCGCCGGCGAGACCTGCGTGGTTCTGACCTTCCACCCCGGAGAGGCGGGCAACGAGGAGGCCGAGGCGCTCGCGCGTCAGACGACCCTCCGGGTCGCCGAGGAGCTGGCGCGGCCGACGCTCGCCGCCGAGCCCTCCGAGGTCGAGCGCTTCGACCTCGGACCGGCCGACGAGAGCCTTCCGGCCGTCGCGGCGCTCATCCAGCTCTCCGACCTCGGGCCGCTCTACTACCAGTACGTCTACGGCACCCCGGCCGGCGATGCGGAGCTCCCCTCGCCGTTCGATCCAGCGGAGGTGCTCGACGGCGCGGTCACGTGCGGGGAGTACCACTGGGCGGCGATGCGCAACCCGACCATCTTCTTCCAGCGAAACGCGCTCATCCGCGCGCTGTACCGCGAGCACGGGAAGCGCCTGCGCTTCGCCGGCGTCGTCCTCATGCGCGGCTACGCGCAGAGCGCCGCGGACAAGCAGCGCGCCGCGGAGGCTGCCGCGGGCCGCGCGCAGGAGCTCGGCGCAGACGGCGTCGTCATCACGACGGACGCGGGCGGGAACTCCCACACCGACGTGATGCTCACCTGCCGGGCCTGCGAGCGGGCGGGCATCCGGACGACGGTGATCCTCGCCGAGGAGACCGACCCCGAGTCGACGCGGCCGATCCTCACCGACTGGGTGCCCGAGGCGGACTCGATCGTGTCGACCGGGAACGTCGAGGAGCTCGTCGATGAATGGAAGCCCGACCGTGTCCTCGGCGGCGAGACGCTCCTCGACGGGACGGCGGCGGCAAGCACCGGTCCGATCCCGGTCAGAAACTACCTCGGAGCGGCGAACCAGATGGGCCAGCTGACCCTGGGAGCGCGCTCGGAGTGAAGGCCGTCCACTACGTGAACCAGTTCTTCGCCGGCCTCGGCGGGGAGGACAAGGCCGAGACGCCTCCGACCCGGCTCGACGGGGCTGTCGGCCCGGGTCGCGGGCTCGCGGGCGAGCTCGGCGACGTCGAGATCGTGGCCACCCTGGCCTGCGGAGACGACTATTTCGCCGAGCACGAGGACGAGGCGCTCGCGGCCCTGCTGGGCTTCCTCGAGGGAGAGCGACCTGACGTCCTCGTCGCGGGCCCCGCCTTTGGCTCGGGACGCTACGGCTATGCCTGCGGAACCCTCTGCGCCGCGGCGGTGGAGCGCGGAATCCCGGCTGTGGCGGCGATGCATCCGGAGAACCCGGGCGTGGATGCGGCCGGCAAGGCCTATATCGTTCCCACGGCGGTGAACGTCGCCGGCATGCGCGACGCGCTGCCGCGCCTCGCGCGCTTGGCGGTTGGGCTCGCGCAAGGCCGCGAGCTCGGCTCTTCCGACGAGGAGGGCTATCTGCCGCGCGGCTTTCGCCGCAACTACTTCGCGGACAAGACTGGCGCCGAGCGAGCGGTCGACCTCCTCCTGGGGAAGCTTGCGGGCGAGACGCGGACGGAGGTCGGCGGCGGCCTCGATCGTGTGGAGCCGCCCGCGCCGGTCCCAGACCTCTCGGAGGCCCTCGTCGCTCTCGTCACGGAGGCCGGCTGCGTCCCGCAAGGAAATCCGGACCGCCTGCCCTCGGTTCGGGCGCAGGGCTGGTTCCGCTACGACCTGGACGGACAGGAGACGCTCGCCGCCGCTCGCTACGAATCCGTTCACGGCGGCTTCGACGTCACGCTCGCCAACGAGGACCCGAACCGGCTCGTCCCGCTCGACACGGCTCGGGAGCTCGAGCGCGAGGGTCGCATCGGGCGCCTCCACGAGGCCTTCTACACGACCACCGGGAACGGAACGCCGGTCGTGACCGCCACGCGCTTCGGCCGCGAGATTGCCGCGGAGCTGAGAGATGCAGGTGTCGGTGCCGTCCTCCTCTCCGGCACCTGAGGGACAGGCACGCGCTGCGGTGCAGTGCTTGCGAAGGAAATCGAGCGGAGCGGAATCCCGGCGGTGTACGTGACGGCATTGCCTACAGTGGCAACAATGATCGGCGCCAACCGCATCGTGCGGGGCCCGGCGATCACCCACCCCTTCGGGATGGGTGAGGCCGAGCGGCGGCGGATCGTGGAGCGGGCGCTCGAGCTGCTCGAGACCGACGTCGAGCCGAACACGGTGTGGGAAGTCGTGTGAGCGCTGCCATCCACGGCTGCTCGCTCGTCCTCGCGCACGCCCCGGACCTCGTCCGCCACGGCTCGAAGCCCGCGCGTGAGAACGCCGCCGAGCAGATCGCACCTCGCCTCCGCACCTTCGAAGAGGCGCTCGGCTATCCGCCGCACCAGGTCTTCCTCGGCAATCTGCGCCCCGATGCGCTCTGGGAGATCGAGCGCCCTTGGTGGGGTCATCCCGCCGAGGCGAAGAAGGAAGGCCCATTCGGCGTCTTCGTCGACGAGGACGAGCTCTACCGCCGCATGGAGGCGGCCGACCAGTTCCAGCTCCTTAGGCTCGACGGACGGGAGGCGAGGGACGGTTCGCTGCCGATCTTCCGGAACGGCGACCGTGCGGGCGCGATGCTCCGCGCCCACGATCTGGACGAGAGCCTCTCGGCGCCCGTGCTGCTCGAGAACCTCGCCTGCAAGGCCACCGGAGCCCTCGCGCTCGAGGACCTGCTGGCGCGCACCGGCTTCCCGCCGGACGAGCTCGACTACGCGATTGGCTGCGGCGAGGAGGCGGTCGGCGACCGCTACCAGCGGGGCGGCGGAAACCTCGGCAAGGCGATTGCGGAGGAAGCCGGCTGCCGGAACGCCTCGGGCAGCGACGTAAAGGCGTTCTGCGCCGGCCCCATCCACGCCCTCGTCGTCGCCGGCTCGCTCGTCTCGGCCGGCGTCTACGACCACGTTGCCGTCGTCGCCGGGGGCTCGCTCGCCAAGCTCGGCATGAAGTTCGCCGGCGCGCTCCGCCACGAGGTGCCGGTGCTCGAGGACGTGCTCGCCGGCCTCGCCATCCTCGTCGGCCCGGCGGGAAACGGCGCGCCGCTGCTCCGCCTCGACTCGGTCGGCCGCCACAAGGTCGGCTCCGGCTCTGCGCAGCAGGCGGTCCTCGAGGATCTGGTCGTCGAGCCGCTCGAGCGCCTCGGCCGCCGCATCCTCGACGTCGACCGCTTCGCCACGGAGCTCCACGATCCGGAGATCACCGAGCCCGCCGGGGCGGGCAATGTCCCGCAGCGGAACTACAGGCTCATGGGAGCACTCGCGGTCAAGCGCGGGGAGCTCCCGCGCGACGAGCTGGACTCCTTCGAGCGTGTTCACGGCCTGCCCGGCTTCTCGCCCACGCAGGGGCACGTGGCATCGGCGGTGCCGTGGCTCCCGCACGGCATGGAGGCGTTGCGCTCCGGCGAGATCGGCTCCACGATGCTCGTCGCCAAGGGCTCGCTCTTCCTCGGCCGCATGACGGAGCTCGCCGACGGAATGTCGATTCTTCTGGAACCAGGAAAGGAGTGACATGCCGGTCGAAGCCACGCCGGAGACGTACAAGGACCTGACCAGCGAAGGCAGCGTCTTCGTCGACTTCTGGGGGCCCCGCTGCCAGCCGTGTCTCGCGATGATGCCGACGATCGCCAAGCTCGAGGAGGAAGCGGGCGGTGCCGTGCGCGTCGTGAAGGTGAACTCGCCCGAGAACCGCGCCGTGTGCCGCGAGCTGCGCGTCATCGGCCTCCCGACCTACATACTCATGCGGGACGGCGAGGAGCTCGAGCGCCTGTCCGGCAATGTGACGAAGCAGCAGGTGGAGGACGCGTTCGCGACCTTGAAGGGAGGTGAGGCTGCATGAAGCTCGACGGCAAGAAGGTGATCGCGCTCGGGGAGCGGGACGGCGTCCCGGGCCCCGCGATCGCCGAATGCGTCCGCTCGGCGGGCGCCGAGCCGATCTTCGTCGAGACGGAGTGCTTCGTCTGAACGGCGGCCGGGGCGATGGACCCGGAGAACCAGGACCGGATCAAGAGCCTCGTGGACGAGCACGGGGCGGAGGATCTCGTCGTCGTCCTAGGCGCAGCCGACCTCGAAGCGCTCGAGGTCGCGGCCGAGACGGTGACCCTCGGAGACCCGGCCTATGTGGGCCCGTTGGCAGGAGTCCAGTTGGGGCTCCCCGTCGTTCATATCCTCGAGGAGGACGTCAAGCAGGGCGTCGATCCCGCCGTCTGGGAGGAGCAGGTCGGGCTGCTCGAGATGACCCTGGACGTCGAGCAGATCCAGCGCGCCGCGGCGACCTTCCCCGGCCGCGACGGCGGCTAGTTGGCGGCTTGATGCAGGGAGGGGGCACCCCGGGCTTCCCGAGCCGAGTACGCGACGATATTTTCGCTAACTCACCCCGGGGCCCTGTGGTGTGTACGCGGGCCCACTTTGCGTCCCGACCCGGTTAGACTCGGCACGTGTCGCTAACTTGGGGGAGCATCAAACAGCTCGTGCGGCTACAACGCGTAGCCGAGCAATTCGCGGTCATGGCACAGGGAGTCGAGGAGCCTGGAACGTGGCGAGACCTCGAGTGGGGCCTTGGCGGAGTGCTCGAAGGGCTGATCAACGAAGTGCAGGGGACACTTCAAAATGCGGACCCGGCTCTTGCTGAGGAGTTCGAGCGCATAGTTATCGGCACGCCCGGCGCCGGCTTGTCCCCCACTGCACGAGCCGCCATCCTCACAGGTTGGCTCAAGGGCGCCGTCGAGGCAGAAACGTTGGAGCTCAGAATTCGCGTCGGGGACGATCGGCCTCGCGGACGCAAGGTCGCTTCCGGCGCAATTAGCGGGTAGCGTGCGGCTCTGCGTGGCAAGTGGTAGCCATTGGGTAGCGGCTCTTGGGAAAGAAAGGAGGAACGATGAATGACACTCCCGTAGGCGTAGATGACACGCCTACCCCTCTCCCTCCTGAGGTGATGGAACCGGCGGAACCGCCGTTTCCGCAAGGAGAGATGCCGCTCCACCTCCGAGTGCTGAGCGCGATTGTCGAGGGGCAGCCCGACCAGGAACGGTTCGAACGGGCGCTCGTGATTGCACAAGAGGTCTACGAGCTCGAAACTGCCAACATCGCGCTCGAGAACTATCGCTCGGCTTCTTAGAGCTCGTTTCGAAATGAGGCCTCGTCGCCGGGGAGCGATGGGCCGTGCGAAGCCAGGACGCAGGTCGCGTCCGTATTGACTGAAATAGGGGCTCGACGCGTCATTCTGAACGCGGATGCGTTGCGCCGCCTCAGCGCGGCCCGGCGGCTCAGGTCTTCATTTTGAAACGGGCTCTTAGCGCTTTGACGGCGTCAGGTGAAAGACATCATCCGCGGGTTTGTACCTCGCCGTACCGAAAGCAGTCGACGGTGTGGTCATTGACGAGCCCACAAGCCTGCATGAACGCGTAGCAGATCGTCGGGCCGACGAAATGGAAGCCGCGGCGCTTCAGCTCATCGCTCATCGCGTTCGACTCGGCGGTCTCGGCAGGGATCTCGGCGACGGTCTTCCAGGAGTTCTGTAGCGGCTTCCCGTCCACAAAGCTCCAGAGGAAATCGTCCAGGCTGTCGAGCTCGAGCGCGGCACGTGCATTTGCGATTGCCGACTCGATCTTGAGCCGGTTGCGCACGATTCCGGCATCGAGCATCAACCAGTCGATTTCGTGCTGGCCGAAGCCCGCCACCTTCTCGACTTCGAAGCCGGCGAACGCCTCCCGGTAGCCCTCACGCTTGTGCAAGATCGTCGACCAGGAAAGCCCTGCCTGCGCTCCCTCGAGGACGAGCATCTCGAAGAGGTGCCGCTCGTCGTGTGACGGCACGCCCCATTCCTCGTCGTGATAGGCGACGTGGAGCGGATCGCCCACTGGGACCCATTCACACCGTGTCACGCGGGAACAGCCTGCAGGCTCGCGGCCTCGATCAGGTGCTCCACGCAGCGGTGCGCGTTAGCCGCGATTGTCGCCGTGGGCGGCTGCGGCCCGGACGTGACGAAGACGCTCCCGTCCACGATGTAGAGGTTGGCGACGTCGTGCGCGCGTCCGAACCGGTCGACGACCGACGTCACCGGATCGTCGCCCATGCGGCAAGTGCCCAGCAGGTGCCAGCCCCACTGCGACCAGTCGGTCACCACGGTTTCGACCGCGCCGGCGGCCTCGTGCGCCTCTCTCGCCCGCTCGAGCTGCCAGGCGAGGTTGGCGCGGGCGTCATCGTCGATCCGGTAGTGGATGCGAGGCGCGGGGATGCCGTCGCCGTCCGTGAGCGAGGAATCGAGGGCGACGAAGTTCTCCTCCGACGGAAGGTCCTCGATCCCGATGCCCCAGTCGAACGCCCGCCCGAGGGTCTTCTCGACGAGGCCGTGAATCGCCGTCCCCCAACGCTCGTCGAACGGCAAGCCGTCCCAGCGGGCGAGCGCCATGAGCGGCCCGCCGATCGGCATCACGTCCCACTGGGCCCCGCGTGGGAAGCCTCGCGACTCGTCCGTGTCCGCGAATTGCAGCGAGAGGAGCGGCGTGCCCCACGGCCCGAGCCAGCTTTCGAGATCCTCGTCATAGAGGCCGAGGACGCTCATGTACGGGTGCAGCATGAGCCGCTTGCCGACGAGTCCCGACGAGTTCGCGAGCCCTGAGAGCAGGAGCAGGCGCGGCGTCCCCACGCCGTTCGCCCCGAGCACGACCACGTCTGCCTCCGTTCGCTGCTCGTTGCCGTCGCGGTCGATCCAGAGGGCGCCGGTGGCGAGCCCGTTCCCATTCGTCGTGATCTCGCGCACTCGTGCGCCCGTCACGAGCCTCGCGCCCGCAGCGATCGCCTTTGGCCAGATCGTCAGGTCGGTTGAGCCCTTGGCCCCTTCCGGGCAGCCGAACATGCAGGTTCCCCGCCGCGCGCACGGCGCCTGGGTCGCTGTCGCAACGGAGGGGATCGCGTGCGCCGCCGGCCACCAGTGCCAGCCGAGCTTGTTCATCCCTTCGGCCGCCGTGCGCCCGATCTTCCCGATCGAGAGCGGCGGGAGGGGCGGCGGCGCGCCAGGCGGATAGGCGGGGTCGCCGCCGATCCCTGAGATGTTCATGTCCACGTCGAGGTGCTCGTAGCTCGGCAGGAGCTCCTCGTAGGAGATCGGCCAGTCGTCGCCGACACCCTCGAGCGAGCGTGTGCGGAAGTCGGAGGGGCGCATGCGCGCCCACTGCGCGCCGAAATGGATCGTGCTCCCGCCGACCGCGTTGAACATCACAGGCGCGACATCCGCCTCCGAGGTTTCGCAGGGGTAGTCCTCGGGCCAGGCCCGCACGTTCGGGTTCGCGTTCCACTGCTTCTCGACGAGGAGCTCCCACTCGAGCTTGTCGCCCGGGAACTCACCCGCGTTCCGCCAGCTTCCCTGCTCGAGGCAGACGACGGAGAAGCCGGCCTCCGCGAGCTCCTTCGCGGCCACCGCGCCTGAGGCGCCCGCACCGATAACGAGCACGTTCGTCGGGACCTCGCGCTTGGCGGGTGGAGCCACCGCCACCGGCTCCGGAAGCGACTCCTCGCGCTCGGGCAGGAGGCCCTCGAGGTAGTACTCGGCCTCGTCCGGGAACGCAGGGTTCGATTTTTGGCCGGGGTAGCCGATCCGCTTCCGCACCTTGACGTTCATGTAGTAGGCGCCGGTGACGATGTCCGCGAGGGCGGAGAACGCCTCGGGATCCTCGGCCGCGAGCCGCTCCACGTCGGCGGCCCCCAGCGCGCGCTCGAAGGCGGGGATGAGGTCGAGCCGCGCCTCGAGGGCGCGCTCGACCCACTTGCCGGTCGCGTCCGCTTCGCTCGCCGACGGCATCCCCTCCGTCGCAGGGACGAGAGCGTCGGCGAGGGCAGCAAGCCTCGGATCAGGCATCGCCAGGACTGTAACCCGCTTCCTCCTCCGCCATGAAGCGGACGAAGAAGTACGCGAAGAGAGCGAAGAAGACGATTGCCTCGGAGACCGCCATCACGACGCCGCCGATCTGCTGGTCGGTGAGCGGACCGATCCCCCAGAGTCGCGGGACGCCCTCGTAGAAGCCGTAGATCGGACTGGGGAGGAGCGCGAGCACGAGCCCGAGGGGGCTCGCCAGCACGAAGGCGCCGAAGAGGTAGGCTGCCTTGCCGCCGGCGCGCAGCCGCCGCGGGACAGAGTGGAAGACAGGCCACCAGAAGAGAAATCCGGTGACGACGTACGACGCGTGCTCGAGGTCGAGGAGCGCGCGGTGGCGGAGCGCCGCGTCGTAGAGGGCCGGGATGTGCCAGACGCCGTACGCGGCCAGCCAGAGCGGTAGGGCGACGAAGGGTTGCGCCAGGGTCGCGAACAACCGCTTGCCTCCCAGCGCAGCTGCAGCGGCAGGGGAGAGGCCTAGGACTGCGAGCGCAGGCGCCCACTCGGCCAAGGCGACGTTCTGGAGCAGGTGCGCCCAGAGGAAGTAGTCAAGCGCCAGCGTGGCGAGCGGGCTGACGACGGCTGCAAGCGCGACGAAGAGAGCAGCGTCGAAGGCCCGCCTGCGCAGGGCGGAGATCTCGTGCTTGCGCACCGCCGTGCTGTAGACGATCGCGACGGCGGCCAGCGCTGCGACCTCTTCCCATGCCGCGTGCCAGCTCCCGGGCGACGGGGCGGCCGCGAAGAGCACTACGACGGGACCTGCGCGAGCGCCTCGTCTCGCGAGCGGTAAATCGAGAAGATGCGATCGAGGCCGGTGACCTCGAAGATCTTCGTGACGCTGGGATCGACGCAGACGACGGCCAGGAGCCCGTCCCTCGTCCGCAGTCGCTCGATTCCGCGAATGAGGACGCCGAGGCCGGTCGAGTCGATGAAGGTCGTCCCCGTGAGGTCGACGACGACGAGCGTCGCCCCGTCATCGATCACACGCAGGAGCTCCTGTTTGAGCTCCGGGCACGTGTACAGGTCGATCTCGCCCGTGAGCGCGAGGACGACCGCAGAGGGCCCTGTCTGCTCGGTGGAGATATGAAGCTCTCGCACGCGCGCGTAGCTAACCACCCCGAGGGCGGCAGCGCTATCGTGAAAGCCACGCGGGCGTAGCTCAATGGTAGAGCCCCAGCCTTCCAAGCTGGTGGTGAGGGTTCGATTCCCTTCGCCCGCTCCTCTCGTTTCGCGAGGGCGCATGTGTGGGGTGGCGCCCGTTCCCGTCCGGCGGCTCGGTCAGGCTCTACCCCATGGCGAGAACCGCCGCCACCGAGCGGGTCGTCTATATCCGCCCGCGGACGGTCCTCGTCGTCCTCGGAATCCTCCTCGCCACGCTCGCGATCCTCGCGCTGATCTACCTCGCGTGGCACATCATCACGTGGCTCCTGATCGCCGTCTTCCTCGCGCTCGCGCTCAATCCAGCAGTCGAGTTCTGCGAGCGGCACGGCCTGCGGCGCGGGTACGCGACCGCGATCGTCTTCTTCCTGGCCATCGGGGCAATCGCCGGCCTGGGCTTCCTGCTCGTCCCGCCGCTCGTCGACCAAGTGCGGAACTTCGTCGACTACGTGCCGAAGATCGTCGAGGACGTGACGGCCGGTCGCGGGCCGCTCGGCTTCCTTCAGACGAAGTACCACATCGTCGACCGCGTGCGCGACGCAGTCGACAAGCAGGGAGCGGGCGGCGTCCTCGGAATTACCGGCGCAGGGCTCGCGATCGCCCGCGGAGTAGTGACCGCAGTGGCAGGGACGGTGGCCATCGCCTTCCTGACCTTCTTCATGCTCCTCGACGGCCCGCGGATGGTCGAGCGCTTCTACGCCTTCCTCCCGGAGGCCGCGCGCCCCCGCTGGCAGCGCATCGGCACGGAGATCTACCGCACCGTCGGCGGCTACGTGACGGGCAACATCCTCATCAGCGTGATCGCAGGAACGGCCTCGGCGATCGTCCTCTTCGCGCTCGGTTCGAGCTACGCGATCGCGCTCGCCGTCGTCGTCGGCGTCCTCGACCTCATCCCGCTCGCCGGCGCGACGCTCGCGGCCGTGCTCGTGTCCACCGTAGTGTTCGTCGAGCTCGGCTGGATCCGGGGCGTGATCATCATCATCTTCTTCGTCGTCTACCAGCAGCTCGAGAACCACGTGCTCCAGCCGATCATCTACGGCCGCACGGTGCAGCTCTCCCCGCTCGTCGTCCTCGTGGCCGTCCTCATCGGCGCGGAGCTGGCGGGCATCCTCGGAGCGCTCGCGGCCATCCCCGTCGCCGGCATCGTCCAGGCGGTTGTGCGCGAGCTCCTCCGCTACCGGCGAGAGACGGCCGGGGCGACGTAACTCGGTCGAGGGATTCCCAGCCCCCACAGGCAGGCCTACGCTGCCCATGAAAGGAGTCAAGCATGGCTGAAGATTTTCGCCATGCGGCCGGGCAAGCAACGTACGAGGTGCGTGAGGTTCTCGACGGGGATCCGCCCGTCGAGCTCGCAGTCCTGTTCCGCTGCGCGGACTACGTGCACGCAGTCGAGTTCGCCTTCGACTTCCTGGGGCGGCGCGACCCGCACCGGGAGGGAACCGTGGGCGGCCTCGAGGTCGTCAAGCACGAGCAGGGCAAACGCGAGACTGTCTGGACGTACAGCCACTCGGCGCAGGAAGGCCGACCCGATCCTGCGCGCAGGTGGGGCTTCGACGTCACCAGGCACTGGCAAGTGCCCACCACGCCCGCTCGTCCGTTCGCCGGCCGCCTGTATCCCCGCGCTTACCGCTAACTTTCTGTCGACATAGTCGTCAGTAGCAAACAGCGCTATGCGACTGACGAAACTCTTCGCTCTCGGAGCGTTGACGGCTTTCCTGGCCGCGTGCGGCGGCGGCTCGAGCCAGGCGGTGAGCCCTGGGCCCACAAGCACGGGCGCGACGAGCACGGGCGCCAAGGTCCCGTCGCCGGCCGAGCGGGCGCAGCTCTTCGCCTACGACGAATCTGCACCGCTCGGGCTGAAGATCAAGAAGACGTCGAAGCGGGTGGGAGCCGAGGTGGACGACGTCGTCTTCGACGCGGCCGGCCGCAAGGTCACGGCCTATCTCGTGCGTCCGAGGTCGAAGCCCCGCGCGGCCGTCCTCTGGGCGCACTGGTTCGCCGAAGAGGCGAACGCGAACCGAACGGAGTTTCTCCCCGACGCGCTGGCACTGGCCAGGGACGGCGTCATCTCCCTCCTGCCGCAGGAGTTCTTCCCCTGGACGGAGCCGCTGACGGGGAAGGTCGACACTGATTGGCAGCTCGCGATCGACCAGGTGGTGCAGCTGCGGCGCGCGCTCGACGTCCTCGCCGTGCAGGGCGGCGAAAGGCTCCCTGTCGGGTTCGTCGGCCACGACTACGGGGCGATGTTCGGCTCCCTCCTCATTGCCGACGGACGGCCGAAGGCCTACGTCCTCATGGCGCCCGACGCCACCTTCGCCAACTGGTTCGTCAAGTACTTCGTGCGCGGCGCGAGCGCAACCGAATACCAGGGGGCCTTCGCTCCTCTCGACCCCGTCAACGTCGTCGGCGAGGCAGCACCGGCAAGCGTCTTCTTCCAGTTCGCGAAGAGCGACCGCTACGTCCCCGGCTACATCGCCGACAAGCTCTCAGAGGCAGCGAGCGATCCGAAGAAGGCCGAGAGCTACGAAGGCGGCCACGAGCTCGACGAGGCGGCGCGCCGGGACAGGCTCGCCTGGCTTCGCACCGAGCTCGGATTGTCCGGCAGCTGATCGCGCCCGACGCTCGCGAGCAGCGCGGCGAGCGCGACGCCGGCCAGGGGCCAGACCAGATATGAGGGGTGAAACACCCGCGCGACGAAGAGGAGCACGAAGATCGAGACCGCAAAGCCTGCGGCGCCGACCCAGAGAGCCCGCGACTGCAGCTGATTCCAGAGCAGCCAGGCCGTTAGGGGCAGCCAGAGGCCGAGCGCGACGAGCGCGAAGGGGTACGCGGCGCCGTGGCCGTCCAAGATTCCGGCACGGACGAGCAGCGGCGCGAGCCCGTAGCCGTTGATCGGATACGAGCCTGTGCCGTAGCCGACGGTGTCCCGCCAGAGGGCGCCCGGGTCGGCCAGCAGGAAGGGGAGGAAACCCGCCGCGACAACGGCACCGAAGACGAGCCCGGCTCCACGCACCGTCGCGCGGCGCGCGCCGCGGGCGAGGAGCATGACGATGAAGAAGGGCAGCGCGACGACTGCGAACTGCTTCAGCAGGACCGCGGTGCCGAGACTGCTCGCCGCCCAGACATAGCGCGGGCGCGTCAGAAGCGCGAACGCGAGGACGAGAAAGAAGAGGCTGGGAGCATCCGCGACCCCGAACCAGGCGCTCTGGATCGCCAGTGGGTTGGCTGCGAGCGCGCCGCCGATCCCCAGCCGCCACGGGAGCGGAGCGTCGAAGAGGAGCACGGCGAAGAAGAGGCCGAGCGTGGTGAGGAGCACGAACACGCGGTAGTCGTCGAGCGGCGCGGGCAGGAGACGCCACGCGGCCGCCGACAGAGGTGTCCCCGGGAAGTAGGCGAAGTGCCGCAGTGCGGGGTGGTTCGCCCTCGACGCGCCCCCGTGCAGCGTGTAGAAGCGCTCGAGCCCGGAGCCTTCGTAGTCGTGGCCGTAGGGGTTCTGCCCGTTCGCCACGAGCCCGCCCGCGAGCTCGATCTGGTAGGTCGAGTCGTTCGTGTAGAACCAGGGTGCGGTCGCGTCGCGCAGCCCTGCCTGGAGGAAGACGGCGGGCGCGACGAGGAGGGTCACCACGACGGCCGCGAGCGCGACCGCCGTCCTCGGCTTCCACGTGGGAGCGCGCCAGCTCCGTACGGCGGCGAACGCCACGGCGAGACCTGCGAGGAGCGCCGCCGCCCGCAGCAGGCCCAGGCTCCATTCGCCTCCGGCCAGACGCACGAGGGGGCCCAGGAGTCCCTGCGGCTCGACAAAGCCAGTCCGAAAACGCCACCCGTCGGCTCCGAGTCCCGGCAGATCGAGGACGACGACCACCGCGAGCGTGGCGAGGATCGGCCAGGGAGGGACCCGCGAAGCAACGTCCGCGGGGATGACTGTTGCAAGCTCCTCCGGCTCGCGCCGCGGAGCGGCCTCGGACGGAAGGGGCGCGAGGCCACTGCTCACTTCGTATCAAGCTAAACGAGCGTTCGGCTGTTACGGCGGGCTCAGGCCGGCGGCCTGGAAGGCTTCGGAGGCGTCGTGGAAGACCTCGAGGCGCGCGATCCTTTCCTCTCGTACCTCCACGACCCACCAGGACCGCCACGCGCCGCCGGGCCTTCCCTGGGAAGACCCGTACGTCACGATCCCCTCGACAAGGACACGGTCCGGGGTGCCGCCCGCCCGGACTTCCATCGGCCGGGCCGTGAATTGCTCGTACTCGCTGTCGGTGACGCTCGCGATCTCGCGCAGCGCCTCGGGACCTCCCGTGTAGGTCCCGGTGGGGCCGAAGTAGGGGCCGCCGACGATCTCCGCATCGGGGTGATAGAAGCGGGCGAGTGCCTCGATGCCTCCCGTCGCGTACGCGTCGATCGCCTCGTTGATCACAGCGACGGCATCCATGAGGGCGAGTCTAGTGGCCGGTCCAGCTGGAAGAGATTTCAAGTTGCCACCCAGCCGCTACTCTTTGCTCGAGCGATGAGGCTCGCTCCATAACCGCGCCCCAGGCGCTGATGGCCTCTACCGAATGTAGTCCCGAGCTGCAGGAGGTAGAGCAATGGAGCCGGTCGAACTCGCCGCAGTCCTCGCCGCCGTAATCGTCGTCGCCTCGATGGTCTCAGTCGAGCTGGGCGTGACCGTCGCGCTGATCGAGCTGACGCTCGGCATTCTCGTCGGCAACGTCTTCGACCTCGGGAGCGCGGAGTGGCTCGACTTCGTTGCGAAGTTCGCGTCGATCGTCCTCACCTTCCTGGCCGGGATGGAGGTCGATCCGACCTATATGCGCCGTCGCCTCCCCGCCTCTCTGGGGATCGGTTTCGCCTCCTTCGCCGGCCCGTTCGTGGTGGCCTCGCTCGTCACGTATTTCCTGATCGGCTGGACGCTGAAGGCGTCGCTCATCGCGGGGACGGCCCTGTCGACCACATCGTTGGCCGTCGTCTACGCGGTGCTCGTCGAGCGCGATCTCAACTCCACCCAGGTGGGCAAGCTCCTCATGAGCGCGACGTTCGTCACGGACATCTGCACGGCCATCGCCCTCTCCGCGATCTTCATCAAACCCAACGCCTGGTTCCCGGTCTTCCTCGCCGTCTCGCTCGGTCTGATCCTCGCGCTCCCGAGCATCGCGCCGTGGTTCTTCCGCCGCTACGGCGATCGCGTGATCGAGCCCGAGATCAAGCTCGTCTTCGTTTGCCTCCTCGTCCTCATGGTGCTGGCCGATCGCGCGAAGGGACACGCCGTCCTGCCCGCGTTCGTCCTCGGCCTCGTCATGAGCCGCCACTATGCGGAGCATCGCGAGGAGCAGCAGCGGCTCCGTGTCGTTGCCTTCGCGTTCCTCACGCCGTTCTTCTTTCTCAAGGGCGGATTGAACGTGTCGCTCGGAGCTGTGTTCGCCAACCTGGGGCTGCTCGGCGCCTTGCTGCTGACGAAGATGGTTCCGAAGCTCGTATTCATCCTCCCGCTCGCCCGGCGCGCCATTCCGAAGCATGCGACCTTCACGACGCTGCTCATGAGCACCGGTCTCACCTTCGGGACGATCTCGTCGCTCTACGGCCTGACAGCCGGGATCATCGACCGCACCCAGTTCTCGCTCCTGATCACCGTGGTTGTCCTCTCGGCCGTCGTCCCTACCGCGATCGCCGAGCGCTGGTTCCTGCCGGATGCGTCGGAAGAGCGTGAAGCAGACCGACTCGCCCCGATTCCTGCTGAGGAGTACGTCTAGTGCGGTAACTTCCCGGTCGTGGGGCTGCGCCTCTACCTGGAGGAGCGCGCGTGGGCGACGGAGATCGAAGGCGGCGAGGAGCTTGGGGGCTATGGATACGGGCTGCGCGATGAAGAAGGCCGCGCTCTCGGCTGGGACGATCCGGCGCTTGTCGAGAACGGCGTCGAGGTCCTCGAGGTGGCAGGAACCTCGTTCCGCCTGCCCGCCCTCCAAGACCGCGCGTTCGCCCCGGGCTCACGGCTGCTTCTGCGACCCGATCCGGAGAACGCCTACGACGAGAACGCTGTCGAGGTGCTGGATGCAGGAGGGCGCGTGCAAGTCGGTTTCGTCCGGAAGGAGCGTTCCGAGGCGCTTGCCCGGCGCCTCCAGTCCGAGCAACTGGAGGTCTTCTCTCTCTGGGCGTGGCGGAACGAGCGCGGCCAGCGCTCTGCCCTACGCGTCCTCGTCGCTCCTCCCGGGACCGTGGCGGGCGAGCCAAGGCCGTTGGTTTAGGCGATGTTGAGACGTAAACCGAAGCAATCGCAGGAGGAGAAGTGGCGCGCCGTGCTCATGGGAGAGGCGCGCGGGCACATCTGCTGGACCCCGTGGATGCGGCGGATCAACAGGTCGATCCCTTCGGAGCCTCGCTGCAAGCTCTGTGACAACCCCTTCGGCCCTCCGGGAAATGTCATGCGCTTCATCGGGTTCGGGCCGTCACGCCTCAACCGGCGCATCTGCAGCGGTTGCATCCGCGCGCTCGAGAAGCGGCCGGGCGGGGCCGAGGTCGAGCTCTCGCTCCTCTTCGCGGACGTCCGCGGCTCGACGGCTCTCGCGGCGCAGACCAGCGCCGCCGAGTTCTCCCAGCTGATGGCGCGGTTCTACGGCACTGCCGCTTAAGCCGTCGATCGGCGGAACGGCATCGTGGACAAGTTCGTCGGGGACCAGATCGTCGCCCTCTTCATCCCTGGCTTCGCCGGGGGCGACCATTCTGAGGACGCGATCGCGGCGGCGCGCGAGCTGCTTACGGAGACCGGACACGGAGACGGCGAGCCGTGGATCCCGATCGGCGCGGGGGTACACACCGGCATCGCCTATGTGGGCACTGTCGGCGAGGGCGACGCCTTCGACTTCACCGCGCTGGGCGACTCTGTGAACACGGCCGCCCGGCTTGCCTCATCAGCAGGGCCTGGCGAGATCCTCGTCTCGAGCGCCGCAGCGAAGGCGGCAAAGCTCGACACCGCGGCCCTGGAGGCGCGAACGCTCGAGCTGCGCGGCCGCGAGGAGCGCGTCGAGGCGTGGGTCCTCGGCGGGGCCTTGAATCCGCCCCTCGCCCTTTCGGCTACGCCTTGAGCGGTGCTCGGCGGCGCTGGAAGACGTAGAGCGGGAACACGATCGCCCAGATGAAGAAGACGCCGACGATCCACCGCCACGTCTTGTTGCCGATCCGGTTCCCCGACCAGTCGTGCTTTCTGGCATCGACGGCGACCCAGATCGTGGTGCCCAGGGCGAACAGGCTGAAATAGATCATTCACGGGCATCGGCAGCCCACCGCGGTTGGTTTAGCGAGCTACGTCTTCGGCGCCAGCTTCCGCCTGCGCATCCGCTCACCAGTTGCCCGTCGGGATGCTGCGTCCCGACGTAGAAGGGGCGGTCAGTAGCGAACGAGCGACGACGCCTCGACATCCGGCGCCTGGCGATGAGCCTCGATCAGCCCATCACGAGCGGCGAGCGCAACGGCTTGTGCCCGGCTATGAACGCCGAGCTTGGCCAGGATGTGCTCGAGGTGCTTGCCTACGGTCTTGGGGCTTATGAAGAGCTTCTCCGCGATCTCGGGCTGGCTGAGTCCGTCGACGAGGAGCGACAGGACGCGCACTTCACGCGGCGTCAGCTTGTGCGCCGTCCCTCCGTCGGTGAGCGGAGCAGGGAGGAGCCTTCGGACACGCGCGAGCAGCTCGTTGGGATCGAACGGTTTTACGAGGTAGTCGGCGCCGCCGACGAGGAGGCCGGCCACCCGATCGCCGGGCTCCGTGCGATTTCCCGAGACGAAGACGATCGGCAGTGTTTCGCCGAACTCGTCTTGGAGCTCGCGGCAGACTTCGTAGCCCGACACGCCGGGCAGGAGCGCCTCGACGATGACGAGCGCGGGCCGCTCGCGCTTGGCCGCAGCGAGGGCTTCCTCGCCCGTCTCGGCCTCGTACGTGGTGTAGCCGGCCCGCTTGAGCACGCGCGCAATGAGCAGGCGGTCCTGCCGGTCGTCGTCCACGATCAGAATCCGAGCCGCAGCAGTGATGTCCGCTCCTCTCCCTGGAAGGACAGTTCTAGCTGATGCGCCGGCCTCGTGCAAGGCCATTGCCGTACGGATTTTGCCGTGGCCCTAAGGCGAAAAGCGAACACGCAAGATCCGGCAAGCGTCCCTGTCGAAAGCCCAGCGCCACCAGGAAACTTCTACCACAGAAGTTACCTGCGGCGAAGGGAGGTGTCGACCGGGAGAGTGAACTGTCCTTGCGCCCGCGGCGCTGAGATTTATTGTCGCGCGCGCCAACCACGACCTTCGAAAGTGAGGAGAGTATCGAATGCCACGATTCGCGAAGATCCTGCTTCTGCTGACAGTCACAGCCGGGCTTGCGGCGCCGGCTGCGCTGGCAGGAGCACCGCACCAGGTGGGTACATGTACCGCGACACAGTCGGGGAATACGCTGACCATCAACTGTAAGGAAGCCGGGCTCGGCGACGAGACGCAGATCCTGACAACCACCACCGCCACCGCCCTGTGCATCAACAATGGCGGGAACCATCCGCGGGCGGTAAACAAGGCGAGTGTCTCGAGCACAGACACGACTCCGGTGCAGAACGGCAAGGCCAACATCACGATCACGCTGACGGCGACGTTCTCGCCTGACTGCAGCCCGCCGATGACGGTCCAGTTCACAGACGTCTTGGTCTTCGACAACACGAACGGCTACTACTTGGAGCCGTTCAGTCCCTAGCGGATCGCTATCTGCAAGCTGCGATTAGCAGCGCAACGAGGGGCGGCCATGCGCCGCCCCTCGTCCTTCTTGGCTCAGGGCACCCGTGAACGGCCGGTCATTCGAGGGCGGAGTGCGCAAGCCGGCCGATGGCGATTGCTCGGCGAGAACCCCGGCGCGCCCACCTCGCGTATTTGCCTCCGTGCGAATCGTCGGAAACCCGCCATCGTCGCCGACGCGGACCGAGCTCGCGGCCGAACTTGACGCGAGCGCCTGAATGTGTTTCCGTTCCCACTTCAGCACTCGTCCGATTTCAAGCGGTGGGAGGGACGACCTGTGCGGCGCAATCTGCGGTTGGCGTTAGTCGGGCTCGGGGTGGGGGCGGCGTTCCTCACCTTTGGGGTCGTCGGCGCTCTCGCGGGGTTCCCCCATTTCACGAAAGTGACGACGTCGATCTCGACGTCAAGCACCTCAACGAGCGCTTCGACGACGGCGACCGCCAGCGCGGATGTCACGCAGGCGTTCCTCAATGTCTCCTTCCGGGAGGCCGGGCTCGGCTCGACCGAGGGCACTCTCGTGCGCGTAACGTCCGACGCGAGCGCCGTCTATGCATGCATCAACAGAGGCGGCCGCAATCCGAAGGCGGCAAACAAGCAGACGGTCACCAGCCCTGTCAGCGCGGAGGACACTTTCACCTCGGACAAGAACGGTTCGATCAGCGGCACGCTGACGGCCGCTGCTCCTGGCCCGGGTGATTTCACCTGCTCCTCAGGGCAAACGCTCGTGCTTGCGAGCGTCACGTTCAGCAACATCGTCATTACCGACGTGACGAACGGGATCTTCACGACGGCGGACGACATCACCGCGGTTTTCTTCCAGGTCTAAGGGAGCACCCCCGGGGACCCGGACGCGGGGTCCTGTCGGCTTGGCCCGCGCCTTAGACTTGACGCATGCCCTTCTGCCCGCAATGCGGCACCGAGAGCGCGGACGCGGCGCGCTTCTGCCACGTGTGCGGAACAGCTCTCTCCGGCGAGCCCCGGGCGGACGGCGAGACGATCGCGGTAGCTGAGCACGTCGCTTCGCCGCCGGCCGCCATGGTCGAGTTGCGCAAGACGGTGACGATTCTCTTCTGCGACGTGACGGGCTCGACGTCCCTGGGCGAGCAGCTCGACCCGGAGTCGATGCGGCGGGTCATGCAGCGCTACTTCGACGAGATCAGTCAGGCGATCGAGCACCACGGCGGCACGATCGAGAAATTCATCGGCGATGCCGTAATGGCGGCGTTCGGCATTCCTGTGCTCCACGAGGACGATGCGTTGAGGGCTGTCCGCGCCGCCGCCGAAATGCGTGCGCGCCTCCAGCAGGTCAACGACGAACTGGAGCGAGAATGGGGCGTTCGCATCCAGGCTCGAACCGGCGTCAACACCGGCGAGGTCGTCGCCGGCGACGTGGACGGCGGTCAGCTCTTCGCGACTGGCGACACTGTGAACGTCGCCGCCCGACTCGAGCAGTCCGCGGCTCCGGGGGAGATCATCCTTGGCGACCAGACGCTCCGTCTCGTCCGGGATGCCGTCACCGTGGAGCCTCTCGCCCCGCTCGAATTGAAGGGAAAGGCGCAGACGGTCCAAGCCTGGCGGCTGCTCGAGGTCACCCCTCACGCGCCCGGCCTCGCGCGCCGG
>DASXRO010000146.1:0-5179 GCA_036506555.1 Gaiellaceae bacterium | reverse complement strand
AGGGCGCCTACACGGGCGAGATCGCCGCGACGATGCTCCGCGAGCTCGGCGTCGCGGGCTCGATCGTGGGGCATTCCGAGCGGAGGCAGCACTTCGGTGAGACGGACGAGACTGCCTGGAGCCGCGCCGAGCACGCCCTCGCGGCCGGGCTCGCTGTCATCTACTGCGTGGGCGAAGTCGAGGCCGAGCGCGAGGCGGGCCACACCGAGGAGGTCCTCCGCCGGCAGCTCTCCGTGCTCCACTCGCACGAGCGGCTCGTCATCGCCTACGAGCCCGTGTGGGCGATCGGGACCGGGAAGACGGCGACGCCCGATCAGGCGCAGGAGGCTCACTCGTTCATCAAGAGCCTGCTCGACGTTCGCGTGCTGTACGGCGGCTCGGTCAAGCCTGAGAACGCGGAGGAGCTCCTGTCCGAGCCGGATGTCGACGGCGCCCTCGTCGGCGGCGCTTCGCTCGAAGTCGAATCCTTCACGGCGATTTGCGAGATAGCGGCACGTATCCCCTCGTAACCCTGGTGATCCTCGACGGCTGGGGCTGCGCTCCGCCCGGGCCGGGAAACGCGGTCGAGCTCGCCGATACCCCGGTCTTCGACGACCTCTGGGCTCGGTACCCGCACACCACACTCGACGCCTCCGGCGAGAGCGTAGGCCTGCCGCCGGGTCAGATGGGCAACTCCGAGGTCGGTCACCTGACGATCGGCGCAGGCCGCGTCGTCTACCAGGACCTCGTGCGGATCGACAAGGCGATCGAGGATGGCAGCTTCTTCGAGAACGACGCGCTGGTGGGCGCATTCGCCCGCGCGAAGGCGCGGAACGCGAATGTTCACCTGCTCGGACTCGTCTCCTACGGCGGAGTCCACTCGCACATCGACCACCTCCGCGCGCTGCTCGAGCTTGCGCGCCGGCAGGGGATGGCGGAGCGCACCTTCGTGCACGCCTTCACCGACGGGCGCGACGTCTCGCCGACGTCGGCCGCGGGCGACCTCGCCGAGCTGGTCGCAGAAGGCGCCCACATCGTCACAGTCGCCGGCCGCTACTACGCCATGGACCGCGACGGGCGGTGGGAGCGCACCGACCGCGCGCTCGCGGCAGTGGTCGCCGGGACGGGCGCAGCCGCCGACGATCCCGTCGCCGCTGTCCGCGCGAGCTACGACGCGGGCGTGACGGACGAGTTCATCGAGCCGGTAGTCCTTCCGGGCCCACGGCTCCAGCCCGACGATGCCGCGGTCCATTTCAACTTCCGCCCCGACCGCACGCGCCAGCTCTCCGAACGCTTGCTGGAAGCCGGGTTCGACCTGACGACGATGACGCGCTACCGCCGCGACTTCGACTGCCCGGTCGCCTTCGAGGAGCGGGACGTGCGCGAGACGATGGCCGAGGTCCTCGCCGAGCAGGGAATCCGCCAGCTCCACGTCGCCGAGACGGAGAAGTACGCGCACGTCACGTACTTCTTCAACGGAGGCCGGGAGCAGGAGTGGACGGGGGAGACGCGGATCCTCGTCCCGTCGCCGAAGGACGTCCCCACGTACGACAAGAAGCCGGAGATGTCCGCGGCCGAGGTGACTCGCCGCTTCGAGGAGGAGATCGGCTCGGGCTACGGGTTCGCGATCGTCAACTTGGCCAATCCGGACATGGTCGGCCATACCGGGGTCATTCCGGCCGTCGTCAAGGCGGTGGAGACCGTCGACGCCTGTCTCGGCCGGATCGTCGCCGCCGTCGAGAGGCTCGGCGGCGTCTGCCTCGTCACCGCCGACCACGGGAACGCCGAGCAGATGCTCGATCCGGACGGGGTGAGCCCGCACACCGCGCACACCATGAATCCCGTCCCGCTCGTCGTCACCATTGCCGGCGCCGAGCTCCGGGACGGCGGCTCGCTGTCGGACCTGGTGCCGACCTGCTTGAGCCTGCTCGGAATTCCCCCCGCGCGGGGAATGACGGGGAGGGAACTGGTTACTAGGGTGTAAAGACGCGGCTATACTCGCCGCAGCCAGCGGCCACGGGACACCCTTTTTGCCACTTCCACAGCCTGACCTGGACGTCCTCCGCAAGGCGCAGCGGGGGGACGAGCACGCCTTCCGGGTCATCCTGAACACGTACGAGACGCCCGTCTACAACTACGTCTTGCGCATGGTCGGCGACCGGGCGCTCGCCGAGGATCTCTCACAGGAGATCTTCCTCCGCATCTACCAGGGCCTGCCTGGATTTTCGCTCCGCTGCCGCTTCACGACCTGGCTCTTCCAGGTCGCCAAGAACCGCGTCCTCGACGAGCTCCGGGCCCGCGAGCGCAAGCCGCAGAGCGTGCTGACGCTGGACGATCTGCCGCCGCTCGAGGTCGTCGACGCCCCGCCCGAGCGCGTCGAGACGATTGACGCGGTCTGGCGCGCCGTCGCCGCGCTGAACGCCGACCTGAAGATGGCCCTGCTCCTCCGGGATGTCGTGGGCCTCTCTTACACCGAGATCGCGGACTCGCTCGAGATCACCCTCGCGACCGTGAAATGGCGCATCTTCAAGGCGCGCGAGGAAGTGCAGCTCGCGCTCGTGCGCGAAGGGGTCGCGCTCGAGTTCGGCGAGCACGCCGCCTCCTCCTAACGGTTTCCTAACTCCGATGGGGGATCTTTTCCCGTCGGCGCAAGTTTTCGGCTGCGGCTCCCTCTAGCTCTCTAAAGGCCCCGCCGAAAGGATCCAGTATGAAGAAGCTCCTGCAGACCAAGGTCGTGCTGATTGCGCTCGCGATCGCCGTTCCGGCGCTCGCGGCCGGCACCGCAGCCGCAACGGGCGCCTTCAGCAACGGTCACAAGGCACCTGCCCCCGCCGCTCGCTCCGGCGACGTGGCAACTGTCGCTCCGACTCCGGACAGCGCCGATGACCTCGAGGCCGACGATCAGGGCCAGGACGACGACCAGCAATCCGAACCGGCCGAGACGGAAGAACAGGACAACGAGACCGAGGCCGACGACCAGGACGAGGCCGATCAGCCCGAGGCGAACGACGACCAGGGCGAGAACGACGACGACCAGGGTGAGAACGACGACGACCAGGGTGAGAACAACGACGACCAGGGCGAGAACGAAGACGAGGGCGGCGACGACTGATCCTGCCCGCATGCCCGCCGGCCGCCTCGCCCCCGGGGCGGCCGGCGCTCGGCTGAGCGAGCTCTTCGACGAACACGGGCGGATGGTGTACGGCGTCTGCCGCGTCCTCCTTCGCGACTCCGACGAGGCCGAGGACGCCGCCCAGCAGGTGTTCCTCTCCGCCCACCGCAGCATGCTCGGCGGCACGGAGCCGCGCGAGCCCGCCGCGTGGCTCGGCGCGATCGCGCGCAACGAGTGCCGGGCTCGCATCCGCTCCCGCATGGCCAGACCGCTGGCTCTCGTCGACGAGCGCGACGCGGCTGCAATCGACGTCGAGCACGTAGCTGCCCAGCGAGCGGAGATCGACGCACTCTGCGCCGCCCTTGCGGAGCTGCCCCAGCAGCAGCGCGAGGCGATCGTTCTGCGCGAGTTCTACGGGCTCTCCTACGAAGAGGTACAGGCGGCGCTCGGCATCACCGACTCGGCGGTCGAGTCTCTGCTCTTTCGGGCGCGCAAGCGTCTCCAGAGCGAGCTTCGTCCGGCCCGCATCGCCTCGGGCGCATTCGCGCTGCCGCTGGCGCTGCGCGATTCGCTCGCCGGCGCCGTGCCCGGCTTTTCCTCCGGCTCGGGCGCAGGCGGACTGCTCGCCAAGCTCGCGTCGCTCCCGCTCGTCGCGAAGCTCGCCGGAGCGGCTGCCACGCTGACCGCGGCGGGCACGATCGGGTTCGTCGAGCTCGAGGCGCGTGACCATAGCCCGGCGGGCTCGGCGCGTAGCCCGGCCCCCAAATCCGTTCATCTCCGGGCGTCCAAGTCGGATTCGCGGATGACCCGCGCTCCCGTCATCGTCGATAGGGCGGGCCCCGGTGGAGGCGAACACGAGGGTCGCGATGACGAGCAGGAGAACGAACCGCAGGAAGATGAGGCAGGAGCGAGCGAGAACGAGGGGGAGGAGGGCGGCGTTGACGCGGACGAGGCGGACCAGGCGGACCTGGCCGAGGACGAGGCCGGCTCGGGTGAATCCGACGATTCGAGCTCTGGTTCGGGCGATTCCGGCTCGGAGGGCGGGGAAGACTGATCAGATGCCGTGCGAGAGGCGTTCTGCAAGCGCCTCGGGTAGTCCCTGCTCGCGGATCTCCTCCTGCGTCCGCTCGACGGGATACTCGACGCGCCGGTAGTCGACGCGCCCTCCGTCGAGGTCGAGGAGGAAATAGGCCGCCCGGGGATCGCCGTCGCGCGGCTGCCCGACCGAGCCCGGGTTCAAGATCCAACGCCCGCCGGAAAGGTCGAGCTCGGTCCCGCCCGGAGCGATCGTCGTCTCGAGGCGGTTCTCCGCAAGCCCGAAGGCAAGGGCGACATGGCTGTGGCCGACGAGCAGGATGCGTGCCTCGGACACGGCGAACGAGGCCAGGGCGGCGAGCGGTGTGAGCACGTACTCCCACACCGGATCGCGCGCACTTGCGTGGTAGAGGTCGACGTCGCCCTGGGAGGACTGGGGCTCGAGCGACTCGAGGTAGGCGCGATGCGCCTCCTCCAGCACGGACGCCGTCCACTGTGCGCTCGCGGCCGCGTCGGGCGCGAAGTCCTCGAGGTCGAGTCGGCCGAGGACGCCCAGGTCGTGATTTCCGATCAGGCAGACGTCAGCCCGCTCGGCCACGAGCGCGCAGCACTCGTTCGGGCGCGGGCCGTAGCCGACGAGGTCTCCGAGGCACCAGACGACGTCGGGCGAGTCCTCTGCGACGGACGCGAGCACGGCTTGCAGCGCATGCAGGTTGCCGTGGATGTCAGAGATAACGGCGGCGCGCACCGGCGGCTGGCAACGTTAGCGAGGCGCGTCTCTACGGACGATCGGTCTCGGGGAGATTCCTGATCCCCTCGCGAGCCGTCCACTTCGACCAGCTGTCGTTCATGGCGTCGATCAGCTCGCGCATGAAACGCGGGGACATGTTCAGGCGGCTGACGACGACGCCTGGGACGTCTCCCTCCTCGACCTCGTGGTCGATGCGCGCGAAGGTGATCGTGAACTCGTAGTCGGAGAAGCTGACGTTGGCGAAGTTGGCGTAGACGCCCGCCAGGTTCTCCGGATCCAGATGGATGTTGAGCTGGCGCTCC
>DASXRO010000145.1:0-3547 GCA_036506555.1 Gaiellaceae bacterium | reverse complement strand
ACGGTCCCGATCGCCGCGAGACCGTACTTCGGCTCGTCGTCGCGGATCGTGTGGCCGCCCGCGAGGACGGCGCCGGACTCGGCGACCTTCTCGGCCGCGGCGTCGAAGATGGCGCGCACGGCTTCCACTGGCAGCTCCTCCGGGAAGGCGGCGATCGAGAGAGCCAGGAGCGGCGTCGCCCCCATGGCGAAGATGTCGTTGAGGGCATTCGCGGCCGCGATCGCCCCGAAGAGGGCGGGGTCGTCGACCATCGGCGGGAAGAAGTCGGTCGTGAAGACGAGCGCGCGGTCGTCGTCCAGGCGGTAGACGGCGGCATCGTCCGCCGGGGAAAGGCCGACCAGCAGGTTCTCCGGGGCGGCTGGGGCGAAGCCCGTCAGCAGCTCCTCGAGGCGGCCCGCGGCGTACTTGGCCGCGCATCCGCCGCCGGCTTCGAGGCTGGTCAGCCGCACAGTAGTCTCCATGCGATGGAGGTTACCGCGGGGAATCGCGTTCAGGCCGTTCGCGTGGTCGGCGTCCTGGCGCGCGAAAAGCAAGCCTGGCAAGGACGCAGGGAGCCCGCGTATTGAATGGAAATACGTGGGCGACCGAGGACGAAGCAAGGCGCCGCTTTGCAGCCGCTCAGGAGCCGACCAACGTGATCGGTCGGAACGCGTATGGGTGTCAGAGCATGGTGGGGCGCCTGCGGCGCGTGCTCGTGCGCCCGCCCGCGCCCGAGGCGTGGGCCGCGTGGCGGGCCTATGGATGGCGGGCCGAGCCCGATCTCGTGCGCTTCCCGGAGGAACACGAGGCCTTCCGAGAAATCCTCTCGGGCTTCGGTGCGGAGGTGTTCGTCGCCCAGACCCCCGGGCCCGCGAACCCTGACGCGATCTACGTCTACGATCCCGCGCTCGTCACCGACGAGGGTGCCCTCCTCCTCATTCCCGGCAAGGACGGGCGTCGCGGGGAGGTCGCCGACATGTACGCCGACCTGACCGAGGCCGGCGTCCCCGTGATGGGAAAGCTCCACCACCCCGCGACGGCGGAAGGCGGGGACACCCTCTGGCTCGACGAGCAGACCTTGCTCGTCGGGCGGGGATACCGCACCAACGACGAGGGCATCCGGCAGCTCGCCGATGCCATGGCGGGGGTCGACGTGGTCGCATTCGACCTGCCGCACCAGCGCGGCGCCGGGGAGGTTCTCCACCTCATGTCGCTCCTCTCTCCGCTCGACCGCGACCTGGCCGTGGCGTACCTGCCTCTCCTCCCGGTTCGGTTGGTCGAGCTGCTGGCCCAGCGTGGGATCGAGCTCGTCGAGGTGCCCGACGAGGAGTTCGAGACGATGGGGCCGAACGTGCTCGCGCTCGCGCCGAGGGTCGCCCTCGCGCTGGAAGGGAACGATGAGACGCGCCGTCGCATGGAGCGGGCCGGCGTGGACGTTCGTGTGTACCGGGGCGACGAGATCTCCCGCAAAGGCGACGGCGGCCCCACCTGCCTCACGCGGCCGCTCCTCAGGGACTAAACGGACCTGTCCGGAGCCTACCTGTCCGGGGTCTGACCCCTGACGTGTCCTGAAGGGTCGAGGCTAAGAGGCCAGTGTTTCGCATGATTGCGGCCGGCGTTGATCGTCAGACGTGTCCGATGGGGCCATGGCCGGGGTCTGACCCCGGCCATGTCGTTAACGGAGGAGGAAACCCGTGCCGAGGGGGTCGCCGGGGTCGAGCGTGAACTCGTGGCGGCCGGTGTAGTAAGCGCTCCCTTCGACCTCCGTCACAACCGCGGGAATCCCCGCCACCTCCGCGCCGCCGACGACACGGGCCCGAAACTCCGTTCCGATCACACTCGTGTGCCGGAGCTCGTCCCCGCGCGGAAGCTCCCCGCTCGCGTCGAGGAGCGCGAGGCGCGCCGACGTCCCGCTCCCGCACGGTGAGCGGTCGACCTCGCCGTCCGCGAACACGGTCAGGTTCCGCTGCGCGAGCGGTGGTCCCTCGCCGAGCCGCTCGAAGAAGACGACGCCGTAGACGCCGCGAAGCTCGGGCTCGAGCGGGTGGGCGAACTCCTGCGCCTCCTCGAGCTCCCTCTTCACCGCCCGCCCGAGCTCGATGAAGCGCGTCACGTTCGCCGTCTCGACCGCGAACGGAGCCTCCACCGAGGCGTAGAACGCTCCGCCGAAGGCCACGTCGGCTACCAGGCCCGCCGCCGCGAGTCCCCGCGCAGCGACGAAGGAGGGAACGTTCTGGAACCGGACGGCGGCCACCCGCCCGTCGTCGACCCGCGCGACCGTCAGGAGCCGCCCGGACGGAACATCGACGACGACCCGCGTTTCCGGCTCCGCCGCGTCCAGCCGGCCAGACTCGAGCGCCCAGGTAACGAGAGCGATCGTCCCGTGCCCACAGGCCGTCGAGTAGCCGGCGTTGTGGAAGAAGACGACGCCAAGGTCGGCCCCCTCGTCGTCAGGCTCGACGACGAAGCAGCCGTACATGTCGGCATGCCCGCGCGGCTCGTGGACGAGCAGCCTGCGGACGTCGTCCAGCCGCTCGGGGGCGAAGCGCCGCTTCTCGAGGATCGACCGCCCCTCGAGCGGCGGCACACCGCCGGTGACGATCCTGAACGGCTCGCCGGCGGTGTGGTAGTCGACGGTCTCTACGAAGCGCCTTTTTCGATCGGCACGTCCACGAGATTGCCCCACTCCGTCCACGAACCGTCGTAGTTTCGCACCCGCTCGTAGCCGAGCAGCTCGCTGAGGACGAACCACGTGTGAGCGCTGCGCTCGCCGATGCGGCAGTAGGCGGTGACCTCCTTGTCGGGAGTGATGCCCTTGCCCCCGTAGAGCTCCCTGAGCTGATCCGCGGTCTTGAAGGTGCCGTCGTCCTGGACAGCGCTCGCCCACGGGATGGAGGCCGCCGTCGGGATGTGGCCCCCGCGCTGCGCACCCTCCTGCTCGTATCCGGGCGGCGCGATCAGATCGCCCGAGAACTCACCGGGCGACCGGACGTCGACGAGCGCGCGGCTGGACTCGCCGAGCCATTCGCGCACCTGGTCCCGGTAAGCGCGAATCGACTCGTCGCGCTCCTGCGCCTTGTAGGTCTTCGGAGCCGGCGACGGAATGTCGGTCGTCAGCTCGCGGCCCTCGTCGATCCACTTCTGCCGCCCGCCATCGAGGATCCGCACGTCGCCGTGCCCGTAGACCTTCAGGTACCAGTACGCATACGCCGCGAACCAGTTGTTCTTGTCCCCGTAGAGGACAACCGTCGTGTCGTTGCCGATCCCGCGCTCGCCGAGGAGGCGCTCGAAGGTCTCCCGGTCGACGACGTCGCGCTCCACCGGATCCTGAAGGTCGTCGCGCCAGTGCAACTTCACAGACCCGGAGATGTGCCCCTCGTCGTAGAGGTCTGGATTCTCGTCGACCTCCGCGACCACGATCGCGTCGTCGCCCAGATGCTCGGCCAGCCACTCGGTCGTCACGAGCACCGGCTTCGCGTAGCCGTTCTCAGCCATGCAGCCACCTCCAAAGTCACTTTACGAAATGAAGCAAGCCTGGAGAGGCGATCCTATCACCCGCGGCCTGGCG
>DASXRO010000144.1:0-5928 GCA_036506555.1 Gaiellaceae bacterium | reverse complement strand
GACGAGGTGATCATCGCGACGCGCTCGCCGAGCCGGGTGAACTGGCTCGAGAAGGACATCGTCGAGCGCGCCCGCAAGGTGGCGGATCTTCCGATCACCTACGTGGAGGGGAAGAGCCGAATCCGCGAGAGCTGAGTCGCGGGAGGGCCGTGTCCGCGCGTGCGGATCCGAGAGTGGGCGGCGAGGTCGCCGGCTACCGGATCGAGGCTTTGCTCGGGCGCGGGGGGACCGCCGCGGTCTACCGGGCCCATGACGCCCGACTCGGTCGCAGCGTCGCGCTGAAGCTGCTGGTCGCCGACCTCGGCGCCGACGAGCGGTTCCGGGAGCGCTTCCTGCAGGAGTCGAGGCTCGCCGCAAGCCTCGACCACCCGAACGTAATCCCCATCTACGAAGCCGGCGAGGCGGACGGCCTCCTCTACATCGCCATGCGCTACGTCGAAGGGACCGACCTCGAGGCACTGATCGCACGGGAAGGCGCGCTCGAGCCGGCCCGCGCGCTCGACATCCTCAGTAGCGTCGCCGGCGCTCTCGACGCCGCCCACGACCGCGGCCTCGTCCACCGCGACGTGAAGCCGGGGAACGTGCTCATCGCGCTCGATCCGACCTCCGATCCGCCGGGGGACGTGTACCTGTCCGACTTCGGCCTGACAAAGCATGTCGCCGCGGATCTCCGCCTCACGCAGAGCGGGCAGTTCGTGGGGACCGCGAAGTACGTGGCGCCGGAGCAGATCGCGGGCGGGCCACTCGACGGACGAGCCGACCAGTACTCCCTCGGCTGCGTGCTCTTCGAGTGTCTCACGGGAGCACCGCCGTTTGCGGGCGAGGAGCTCATGCCCGCGCTCTGGGCGCACCTCAATGATGCGCCTCCTAGCCCGAGGTCGCGCCGACCGAGTCTCCCACGGGAGCTCGACGCCGTCTTCGAGAGGGCGCTGGCCAAACGAGCGGCGGAGCGTTACGCAAGCTGCCGCGAGCTCATCGTCGAGGCGCGACGTGCGCTCGAGCAGGCTGCGGCGGCGCCGGCAACGCGGCTGCGCCCGGAGCGCGTCCTGCCAGGGCTCCTAAGCGGAACGGTCACCTTTCTGTTCACCGACATCGAGGGGTCGACACGCCTGCTCGACCGGCTGGGCGAGCGCTATGCCGAGGTGCTGAACGACCACCACAGGCTCCTCGGAGACGTCTTCGCCGAGCACGGCGGCCAGGTCGTCGATACGCAGGGCGACGCGTTCTTCGTCGCCTTCGAGCGAGCGGGCGATGCCGTGGCGGCCGCAGCATCCGTGCAGCGCAGGCTCGAAGCTCACCCCTGGCCGGAGGACGCCTCAGTCCGCGTCCGAATCGGCGTGCACACAGGGGAGCCGCTCGTCGTTGGGGACCACTACGTGGGCATGGACGTCCACCGGGGGGCCCGCATCGCGGCAGCGGCACATGGAGGTCAGGTCCTCGTCTCGCAGCGGACCCGCGAGCTTGTCACCGACAGTGAGACCGGACCGACCCTTCGCGACCTCGGTGCTCACCGCCTGAAGGATCTTCCGGAGCCTGAGCGCCTGTTCCAGCTCGTCGTCGAGGGGCTACCGGGCAGCTTCCCGCCCCCGCGCGTGTACGAGGAGGCCCTTGCTTCGGCAGGGCTGCCGGACTATTCGCTTCCGCCGGCCGACGTGCCCTGCCCGTACAAGGGGCTCGAGCCATTTCAGCCGGACGACGCCGATCTCTTCTTCGGCCGCGAAGAGCTCGTCGCCGAGCTCGTCGGCCGGCTCGAGGAGGCTCCTCTCCTCGCCGTCGTGGGACCGTCCGGCAGTGGCAAGTCATCGCTCGTTCGGGCAGGGATCGTGCCCCGGTTCGAACGGCGGACTGCCATCGTCACGCCCGGAGCGCATCCGCTCCACGAGCTGCGGGCAGCGGGCGACTCGGAGGTCCTCGTCGTCGATCAGTTCGAGGAGGTGTTCACACTCTGCCGCGACAACGACGAGCGCCGAGTCTTCATCGAGGCGATCCTCGTGCTCGCCGACCGAGGCAACCGCGTGATCCTTGCTCTCCGCGCCGATTTCTACGGTCACTGCGCCTCGTACCCACGGCTCGCCGCGGCCCTCGAGGAGCACCAGGCGCTGCTCGGCCCGATGAGCGAGGAGGAGCTTCGCCGCGCGATCGAGCGCCCCGCGGAACAGGCTGAACTGATCCTCGAGCCCGGCTTCGTCGAGGGGGTCCTGCGGGACGTCGTCGGCGAGCCGGGCGCGCTCCCGCTTCTCTCGCACAGCCTCCTCGAGACCTGGAAGCGGCGGAGCGGCCGGATGCTGACGCTGATCGGCTATCTGCAGTCGGGGGGTGTGCAGGGCGCGGTCGCGAAGACCGCCGAGACCGTCTACCGCGACGCGCTGACGCCGGAACAGCAGCGCCTCGCCCGCAACATCTTCCTTCGGCTGACCGAGCTCGGGGAGTCGACCGAGGACACGCGGCGTCGCGTCTCGCTCGCGGAGATTGTTCCCCGCACGGACGCGGCGGACGTCGAGGAGGTCCTGCGCGTGCTCACGGACGCGCGCCTCATCACGGTGGGTGAGGACACCGTCGAGGTCGCTCACGAGGCGCTCATCCGCCACTGGCCGACCTTGCGCGCGTGGCTCGACGAGGACCGGGAGGGAAGACTCGTTCACAGGCGGTTGACCGAGGCGGCGCAGGAGTGGGAGACCATCGGCAGGGATCCCGGAGCCGTGTACCGAGGAGGACGGCTGGCGGCGGCGACCGAATGGGCGGCCCAGCACGACGACGAGCTCAACGAGCTGGAGCGAGAGTTCCTCAGGAGCAGCCGCGAGGCGGAGCTCGGGGAGCTCGAGACGACCAAGAGGCGCAATCGGCGGCTCCGCATTCTGGTCGCCGCGCTCGCGGTCTTCCTTGTCGGCGCCGCCGCCCTCGGGCTCTTCGCGTTCCTCCAGAAGGGAGTCGCCGACGAGCAGAGCCGTGTCGCGAAGTCGCGCGAGATCGCGGCCACGGCGCTCGAGCAGGTCGAGCGCGATCCGCAGCTCACGCTCCTGCTCGGGATCGAGGCGTACGAGAGTGCGCCGACCGCCCAGGCCGAGGCGGCCGTGCGCACGGCGCTGGTCAACTCCCACCTGCGCAGTGTCCTACCGGTGGAATCGCCAGGCGACACAACCGTCGACGTGAGCCCCGACGGCACGGTGATCGCTACCGGCACGCCCTTGGGCCAAGTCACCCTGTGGGACCGGGCGAGCGGCCGCCGGCTCGCGGTTCTCGAGCGTGGGCGCGAGCCCCCAGGGCCCGGTCCGCCTGGCGGGGGTCCTCCCACCTTCCCCAGCTTCAGCCCCGATGGGAAACGTCTGTACACCGGCCGCCTAGAGGGAGGCGACGGCCGGATCTGGAGCGTGCCCGACGGCCGCCGCGTCGCGCACCTCCGGGGAGGCGGAGGGTTCATCCCGGGAGGATGGACCCCGGACGGGCGCTCGATCCTCACCGCGAGCGGCGGCGTCGCAAGGCTCTGGGACACCACGACCGGCGCCGTTCGGCGTCGGGTGCGCGTCGAGGTTCCCGCGCGGGAGCCTTTCACCTTCACGGCGCTGAGCCCCGACGGCCGGCTCGCGGCGATCACGGATGGCGAGAGGACCGTCCGACTCGTGCGCATGTTCACGGGGGAAACCGTGCGCCTTCTCCAGGGACGCCTGTTCCCCGGCAAGGGCTTCAGCCCGGACGGACGACGTCTCGTCCTCGCCACTGAACGTCAGGGCCTGCGGATCTTCGACGTCCCGTCCGGCCGCCTCGCCCGGGTCATCCCGCTCCGGCGGCTGGTCTACGATGCGGCCTTCAGCCCCGACGGGCGCCGCATCATCGCCGCCGGTCAAGGCAGCGCGGCGCGGATCTGGGACGTGGGGAGCGGCCGGCCCTTGCAGGAGCTGAGTGGCCACGGGTCGGACATCCACGATGTGTCCTTCAGCCCCGACGGGACCCTCGCGCTCACCGGTAGCGTCGACAGCACCGCCCGAGTGTGGGACGCCGGGAGCGGCAGGGTCGTCGCCGTGCTCGCCGGTCATACCGGCCCGGTTGACTTCGCGAACTTCACAGCGGACGGTCGTTACGTCGTAACGGTCAGCGCGGACGTGCGG
This sequence comes from Gaiellaceae bacterium, assembly GCA_036506555.1. Classification (GTDB taxonomy): domain Bacteria; phylum Actinomycetota; class Thermoleophilia; order Gaiellales; family Gaiellaceae; genus JAIBJP01. The sequence goes on along the minus strand of DASXRO010000144.1, from coordinate 1,825 downwards.
GTCTGGGAGGTCCCGCCCGGCGCGGCCGCCGTGCTCCGGGGCCATGAGGGCCCGGTGGTCGCGGCGACGTTCTCCCCGGACGGGAAGTCGCTCGTCAGCTCCGACGAGTTCAGCGGCAACGCGCGCATCTGGAACGCCGAGACCAGGCGCCTGTCATCGCGGCTGCGACCACCGAAGCCCCCCGGAGCCGAACGCGTCCTCTTCGCGGAGTTCAGCGCCGACGGACGCTTCGTGCTGACGTCCGGCTTCTTCTCGGGGCCGAACGTCAGCGAGCAGGAGCCGGCCCGCTTATGGGACTTCGCGACGCAAAGGGTGCGCGCAGTGTTCGCCCCGCCGCGGGAGGAGAAGGCCGGCAAGTCTGGGTTTGGTTCCCCAGCCCCCGATGCCGCACTGAGCCCCGATGGGAAGCGGGTGGCGACGATCGGGGAGCTCGATGGGTCCCTGCGGATCTGGGACGTGGCGAAGGGCATCGTGCGCAAGACGGTCAAGCTCGGCGAGCACGGCGAGGGAGTCGAGTGGACGCGGGACGGCAGGAGGATCGTCGCCCTCGTGGAGGGACGCATCCACGTGATCGACGCGACCACCTTGCAAACGATCCGCAAATTCGGGCCGGAAGAGGAGCACGCCGGTGGGTCCCTCGTCGCTTGGCGCCCGAAGATCAGCGCCGACGGATCGCTGGTCGCGGTCGGCTACGACGATCGGACGGCCCGCGTCTGGGAGATCGCGACCGGACGGCTGGTCGCCGAGCTCCCTCACGCCGGGCCGGTGTCCGGCGTCGCGTTCAGCCCCAACGGGGACTTTCTCGTGGCTGCATCCGGAAATGCCCCGACGATCTGGGACCTGGAGTCGCAGCGCCCTCTCGTCCGGCTCTTCGGCCACCAGGGCGCCGTCGTCCCCGTCGATTTCTCGCCCGACGGCTCCTCGATCGTCTCGGGAGGAGCGGACCGCACCGTCCGCATCTGGCGGTGTGAGGTGTGCGCCCCGATCGATGAGGTCCTGCAGCTGGCGCGATCGCGTGTGTTGCGCAAGCTGACCCGCGCCGAGCGTGCGCGGTTCCTCAGCGACTAGGCGTCCACCAGTTCCGCAGTGCACGGAGTGCCTGCGATGCCGTCGCATCTCACGGTGCGTTGTCTACGAAGACAAGATTTTGTGGCCCACTCGTGGCCCAAACGTCGATTAGACGATTGGTTCAACCACGCGGAACAGAGGTGTACTCGAGACCAAATGGCCCTGCAAATGCGCCTGTTTGACGACGTTCGGCGCGGCGCGTCGTGGTGCCCGACTCGGCCTGTCACGCCGGAGGTCGCGGGTTCGAGTCCCGTCGCTCCCGTAAACTCCCTGCAAATCAGCATCTTTTGTTACTCGTCTTGGCGTAGTCGACCGCCGGCCTCTTTTCATCCCGCGCAGATCCCGCACGAGAATCGTCCTGAAATCGCCGCACGGAGCCGCCCGTAGCCGGTAATCCCCGCAAAAGGACGACCGGCCGAAACCAGCCGGAGGTCTTCCGGCAGGCCAATACAGGAGATGCAGATTTGCAGGCACTTCGCTCGCACACACAACAGCCTCGGTGAGCATCCCGCGCATCCCGCGTCTTCGTTCGCCGCGTCCGCCTCGCGCCCGTCGTCGGCGCGCGGAAACGACTTCAACCTTGCCTTAGGTGGCCGACTTCTTTTCCCAACGCGAACTCGACGGCTTGGTCCCAGGTCATCGCCCGTCCTTCGTCGAAGGCGGCGTTGGCTCGCTGCTCGCCGAGCCTGGCACGGGCTGGGCCGAGGTCGCGCTCGCGCCAGGCCGCGAAGAACGGGAGGGCAGGGAAGGATACGCC
>DASXRO010000143.1:0-3981 GCA_036506555.1 Gaiellaceae bacterium | reverse complement strand
CGTGAACGGCGAGAGGTCGAGCGTCAGTGTGCGCGCTGCCGGTCCCTGCCCGACGACGATGTCGAGCCGGAAGTCCTCGAGGGCCGGGTAGAGGATCTCCTCGACCGCCCGGCTCAGCCGGTGGATCTCGTCCACGAAGAGCACGTCGCGCTCCTCGAGCGAGGTCAGGATCGCCGCGAGATCGCCCTTACGCTCGAGCGCCGGGCCCGCGACCGTGCGGAGGCCGACGCCCAGCTCCTCGCGCACGATGTAGGCGAGGCTCGTCTTCCCGAGCCCGGGCGGCCCGACCAGCAGCACGTGGTCGAGCGCCTCCCCTCTGCCCTTGGCCGCCTCGAGCGCGACGGCCAGCTGCTCCTTGATGCGCTCCTGGCCGACGAATTCGTCGAGGCTGCGGGGGCGAAGCGAGCCGTCGAGCTCGTCCTCCTCCGGAGCCAGCACGATGGCGGTTGTCACGCGTTCACTCATGCGGCGCGCAGCGCCTGGCGGACACGCTCGGCAGGCGGCAGGTCTGGATCCGTATCGGCCAGCCGCTGCTCGGCTTCGGCGACCGTGTAGCCGAGCTCGACGAGCGCGTCCCGCGCGACGACGTGGCCGTCGCCCGCGCCGAGGTGCGGGGCCTCGACGGCGGCGAGCGGCGCGATCTTCTCCTTCAGCTCGAGCACAACGCGCTGAGCGGTCTTCTTGCCGATCCCCGGGATGGTCTGGAAGAGATCGGCGTCCTCGCGAACGATCGCGCGCTTGAGCTCGCCCGGCGAATAGCCGGACACGATCGCCAGCGCGACCTTGGGACCGACCCCGCTGACCGAGAGCAGCTGCTCGAACAGCTCGCGCTCGCCCGGCTCCCCGAAGCCGAAGAGCTGCAGAGCGTCCTCACGAACGTTGAGGTGCGTGTCCAGCACCACCTCGTCCGCTCCGTCGGCCTTGCGCATGGCGCTCGGCGTGGCGAGGAGGCGATAGCCGACGCCTCCCACGTCGACGACGAGGCCGTCGGCATCGAGCGCGACCGGCCGGCCGCGAATGCGCGCGATCACCGCGCTGCTCCAACGAGCACGGCAAGCGGCGGCGCCTGGGCATGGCAGATCGCCACAGCGAGCGCGTCGGCCGCGTGGTGCGGCTTGGGAGGCTCGGGGAGGCCGAGGATCGCCTTCACCATGCGCTGCACCTGCGCCTTCTCGGCGCGCCCGTATCCGCAGACGGCGCTCTTGACGCTCGCCGGCGGGTATTCAGCGCAGCTCAGGCCGGCGTTGGCGCACGCGACGAGCGCGGCGCCGCGCGCCTGTCCGACGGAGAGCGCGATGCGGGCGTCGGCGCCGACGAACGATTCCTCGAGCGCCACCGCATCGGGTTCGTGCCGCGCGATGAGGTCGGCGACCGCGTCGTGGATCAGCTTCAGGCGCGCCGCCAGCGGCTCGCGGGCAGAGGTCGGCCACCAGCCGAACTCGACCGCCTGAAGGCGGCCTCCGCTTCCGTAGACGATTCCGTAACCGCACGCTGCCGTGCCCGGGTCGATCCCGAGAACCTTCACGCACCGAGGTTAGGCGCAGGGTCGGACGTTCCTGCCGGCCTTCCCTCCCGGAGTTCCGGTGGCGCTAGCTCAGGATGTTGGCATGGACGCCCGGGTGGTCTGCACACCACTCGCGCAGGTGGCCGAAGATCTTCATCCGATCGGCCGTGTCCGAGCGCAGGCCCTCGCTCGGCCACAGGACGCGCACTTCGCACCTGTCGTCGCCGCGGGACTCGCTCGGGCAACCGTTGCGCTGGAGGTAGCCGCGCAGGTCGTCCAGAAGCCTGGGGTCGCTCACTTCGATACGCACGCTGGTCCGGATATCGGAAAAAAACGTGCGCGAATTAGGGGAATCACTCGTCTACGCGACTGCCTCGAGAATCCCCTCGGGGATGTCGAAGTTGGCATAAACGTCCTGCACATCGTCGTTTTCGTCGAGTGCGTCCATGAGCCGAAGAAGCTTGCGGGCGGAAACCTCGTCCTCGATCCGGATCGTCGTCTTCGGGAGCATGGTCAACTCGGCGGACTCCACCTTGATGCCGGCCTCGTCGAGCGCCCGGCGAACCTTGGCGAGGTCGTCCGGCGCGGTGACGATCTCGAGATTCGAGCCCTCCTGCCTCAGGTCTTCCGCTCCGGCGTCGGCTGCAATCAGCGTGGCCTCGTCCTCGTCGGCGGACTCGGCGAGGATGACGAGGCCCTTGCGCTCGAACAGCCACGCGACGGCCCCGCTCGTGCCGAGGTTGCCGTCGTTCTTCGTGAAGACGTGTCGCACGTCCGCCGCCGTGCGGTTGCGGTTGTCCGTGAGCGCCTCGACGAGGACGGCGACGCCGTTGGGCCCGTAGCCCTCGTAGGTGACGGTCTCATAGGCCTCGCCGTCGCCCGAGGCGCCCGCCCCACGGGCGATCGCCCGTTCGATGTTCTCCTTGGGCATGGAGTTGTCGCGCGCCTTCTGGATCGCGGCCGCGAGGGTCGCGTTGGCGTCGGGATCCGGGCCGCCCTCGCGCGCGGCGACGATGATCGCCCGCGACAGCTTCGAGAAGAGCTGACCGCGTTTGGCGTCCTGGGCGCCCTTCTTGTGCTTGATCGACGACCACTTGCTATGACCTGACATCGGGAGGCCCTTGAGGAGGGGGTTGGTGGGGGAACCAGGGGTTCCCCCACGCTGACTTGCTATGCCCGGACACGTGTCTCCTCACGGACCATCTCGAGGAAGCGCTGGTGTACCCGGGTGTCCTCCGTCAGCTCGGGGTGGAAAGAGGCGACGAGAAAGCGGCCCTGCCGGAGCAGCACTGGCTCGCCGTTGAGCTCGGCGAGGACTTCGACCTCCGGGCCGGCATCGGCGATGCGCGGGGCGCGGATGAAGACGCCGCGCAGGGGCTCGTCCTCACCGTCCAGGCGCACGTCGGCTTCGAAGCTCGCAACCTGCCGTCCGTAGGCGTTGCGGCGGACGGCGAGGTCGACGAGGCCGAGGTGCTCGCGATCGAGGAGGATCATTCCCGCGCAGGTGCCGAAGACGGGGCCTGTAAAGAGGCGGATAGCCTCTTCGAGGCCGTAGATGCGGCTAAGGAGAGCAATCGCCGTCGACTCGCCGCCCGGAATGACGAGCCCGTCGAGGCCCTCGAGCTGCTCCGGCTTGCGCACTTCGACCGCCTCCGCACCGAGTCGGCGCAGCACCGCGAGGTGCTCGCGGAAGTTCCCCTGGAGGGCGAGAACGCCGATTCTCGGACGGGTCGTCAGCACGCGTCCAACTTTACCCCCGGGGCCTTCGGCCCCTCTCCCCCGCCTTCAGGGTAGGCGAGAAAAGCGCGCGAGTGGCGCGCAGCGAGTGTCGTTTTCGAGGTCTACCAGCCTCGAGTCTCGAGCAGATCTTCGGGCGCCAGCCCCGCGGCTGACAGCCCGCGCATCGCTTCGCCCAGCCCCGTCGAGACGCGCGCGAGGATCTCAGGATCGTTGAAGTGGGTCGTCGCCTCGACGACGGCCTTCGCGCGCGACATCGGGTCCTCCGACTTGAAGATCCCCGAGCCGACGAACACGCCGTCCGCGCCCAATTGCATGCAGAGGGCGGCGTCGGCGGGGGTCGCAATGCCTCCGGCGGTGAAGGTCACCACGGGCAGACGCCCGTGCTCCGCCACCCATTTCACGTACTCGTACGGGGCGGCGAGCTCCTTCGCCTCCGAGTAGAGCTCCTCCTCGGCGAGCGACTGCAGCCTGCGGATGCCCCCGAAGACCGCGCGCATGTGGCGGACGGCGTTGACGATGTCGCCCGTCCCGGCCTCGCCCTTCGTGCGGATCATGGCCGCGCCCTCGGAGATGCGCCGCAACGCCTCGCCGATGTTGCGACACCCGCACACGAACGGGATGCGGAAGCCCCACTTGTCGATGTGGTGCTCTTCGTCGGCCGGCGTCAAGACCTCGCTCTCGTCGATGTAGTCGACCTCGAGCGCCTCGAGGATCTGCGCCTCGACGAAGTGGCCGAT
>DASXRO010000142.1:0-1717 GCA_036506555.1 Gaiellaceae bacterium | reverse complement strand
TGGGGCGTGTCGATGATGCGCTGGTCCTGCCACGGGCTCCAGGGATGAGTCCCGGTCGCGCAGAGCTCGACATCGAAGCGCCCGGCGAGCTCGAGGAGCTGGCGGCGGCGTTCGGTCATCGTTGCGGCGGCCTCGGAGAAGGTCTCGCAGCGGCCGGTGCGGATCTCTATCTCCGAGGAGATGAGCTCGCCGACGACCTGCCCTTCGAGCTCGGTCCCCTCGGCCGCGGCGAAGAGCTCCTCGAAGCGGTTCACGAGGCTGTGCGTCCGCGGGTCGAGAATGGCGAACTCCTCCTCGACGGCAACGGTGAAATCCTGGCCCGCGTCGAATCCCTCCCGCGCGAAGCGGATCTGCTCGTCGGGGCTGAGCCGCTGCGCCTCACCCATGGCGCGAAACTAGCAGAGCGGCCACGCGCTCCCAGCTCCAGCGGGCCACGACGGTGCGGCGGGCGGCCGCCGAGAGAAGCTGCCATTCGGGGCGCGGCAGGGTGAGGATCGTGTGAAGCTTCGAGGCGAGGTCGTCGACGTCGCCGGGTGCGAAGCTCGTCAGCCCTCGGTGCCTAGGCGGATATTCGGCCTCCAGCCCCTCGGCGACGGCAGCAAGCCCCGAATGGCGGGCGACCAGGGGAGGCGAGCCACACGCGGCCGCCTCGGCCGCCACCATCCCGAACGCCTCCGGAAAGACCGAGGGGACGACGCTGACGTCGGCGAGCGGCCACAGATGGCGCAGGTGGCGATGCTCGAGCGGGCCCGTGAAGAGGGCGCGCAGGTGTCTGGCCTGCCCTTCGAGCTTGGGGCGTGCAGGCCCGAAGCCGACGACGACGGTCCTCGCCTCGCCGACGTGCGCCAGAGCGTCGAGGAGCAGGTGGACGCCTTTCTCCTGGCTGAGCTTGCCGACGTAGACGACCGTCGGCGCGTCGCCTGAGAAGAACTCCTCGAGACGGGCGGCGTTCCCCCCGTCGGGGTCCCGCTCCGAGCGCCTAGGGCCATCGCGGCGGGCCTCCGCGACGAGGTGGGCCAGTGCCTCCTCGCGTGGCTCCGGCCGGAAATCGTCGACCTCCACCCCGGGTGGGACGATCCGAACGTTCTCCGACCACTCGACGACCTCGGCGAGAACCTCCCGGATGTGCTCGGAGCCAACGACCACCTCGGCAGCGCGGGCGAGAGACTCGCGCGCCCAGGCGATGAGCTCCGCGTTCCCGCGCAGGGAGAACTCGAGCTCGGAGCCGTGCGCCTTGACCGCGAATGGCATGCCGACCGCCGCCCCGACGGCCGCCCCGGGCAAGACGTGGTTCATGAGGAGGTAGTCGGCCGGGAGGTGCGCGCGGACGGCGGCGGCGTTGCGCGCGACGAAGCGCTCGCGCTCCGCGCGGCTCAGATCCTGCAGGTAGCGCGGCTCGAGGTCCTCGTACCGGTCGAGGACGAAGACCGGGAGCGGCCCGTCGATCTCCGGGCGAACGACGGTGGCGCCGCCCAGGTCGTAGGCCTCCGGATGCGGCTCTTGGCAGAACACGACGACCTCGTGTCCGAGTCGGCTCCAGGCGCGTGCGAGGGAGCGCGTGTAGACGTTCGAGCCGGTGCCGCCCAGGAGGTAGCCATGCCAGAGGAGAATCTTCACGCGTGGATGATCCTGACGCACCTCTCGTAAGGCGTGCGCAGAAGGGCGACCGGTGGGCGTTCGAACAGCTTGTTGAACGGCATCAGCACGCGATGTTCAC
>DASXRO010000141.1:0-5336 GCA_036506555.1 Gaiellaceae bacterium | reverse complement strand
CGCGCCGTCTAACCTTTCTCAACCGTGGCAACCGGCTCGGATAGCGTCGCCGGACGGGCGAGCGCGCTCGGCGAAGCCGCCGGCCAGGCTCTCCGCCGGAGGCACAACTGGATTCAGCTCGTGAAGTTCTGCACGGTCGGCGCAACCGGCTACGTGGTCAACCTCGGGGTCTTCACGCTGCTCGTGCACGGCGCCGACGTCTACTACCTGCTCGCAGCGGTCTGCTCGTTCCTCGTCGCCGTCACGAACAACTACACCTGGAACCGGCTCTGGACATTTCGCCACCAGCGCGGCCATTTCGCGTATCAGGGCCTGCGCTTCCTCGTCGTCTCCACGGTCGCCCTGGGCGCCAACCTCCTCTTTCTCGGCGGGCTCGTGTCTCTCGGCTTGCCGAAGGTCCCCGCGCAGGCGATTGCGATCGCGCTCGTCACGCCCTGGAACTTCGTCGCCAACAAGCTCTGGAGCTTCCGACGGCGCGCTTCGCAGTAGCCACCGCCGTCGCGGCAGTCGTCCTGATCGCCGCCCCCGCGGCGCCGGCGACGCCGACGGTCCCCGTCTACGACTCGAAGGGAAACCTCACCGATGTGCCCTTCGTGCCGCAGGACAAACCGGCTGCGCCGACGCTGACCGAAGATCAGGCGATCTCGGCGGTCCTGCGCTTCCCCAAGGTGGCCGACTGGGTGAGGCGCTACCCGACCAAGTCCTTGACGAAGCAGGCGACTCACGACTCCGACACCGGGCTCTGGGAGGTGAACGTCTGGTCATCGCTCCCCGAGTCGGGACAGATCGTCGAGGCCAAGGTGGATGACTCGAGCGGGCGTGTCACGGAGGCCTGGACCGGCCCCCAGGTCGCCTGGAGCATGGCCCGGGGGTACAAGGGTGCGTTCGGCAGGGACATCAACGACGCCTGGATCTGGCTCCTCCTCTGCGCGGTCTTCCTGCTCGGGCTCGCGAACTTCCGGCGACCGCTCTCGGTGCGCAACCTCGACCTGGTCGTGCTCCTCTCCTTCAGCTTCTCGCTCTACTACTTCAACCACGGGCGGGTATTCACCGCGATGCCGCTCGTGTACCCACCGCTGCTCTACCTCCTCGGGCGCATGATCTGGATCGCCCGGCACGGGCGCGGCAGCGGCACGCGGCCGCTCTGGCCCACCTGGGTGCTGCTCGCGGCGACCGTCTTCCTGATGGGATTTCGTGTCGGCCTGAACGTCGAGGCCTCGAACGTCATCGACGTCGGTCTCGCGGGAATCGACGGCGCGCAGCGCATCGCCGGCCAGGGGGAGATGCCCTACGGCCACATGCCCGACGACTCGGGCAAGGCCTGCGGGCCGGCCGACGCCAACGGCAGCGTGCGCGACCACATCCAGACGAACGGGCGCTGCGAGTCCTCGAACGGCCGCGGGGACACCTACGGCCCCTTCAGCTACCTGGCCTATGTCCCCGCCTACGCGATCGTCGGCTTCGACGGTAAGTGGAACGGGGGCTCGAGCCGGTGGTCAGGCCTCCCGGCCGCCCACCTCACGTCGATTCTCTGGGACGCCCTGGCGCTCATCGGGCTGGGCCTGCTCGGCCTTCGCTTCGGGGGCAGAGCCCTCGGGGTGACGCTCGCGTTCGCCTGGGCCGCCTACCCCTTCACGGCGTACGTCTCCAACTCGAACTCGAACGACACGATCATGCCCGCGCTCCTCATCTGGGGCCTCTTGCTCGTCACCTCGCCCACGGGCCGCGGCCTCTTCGTCGGCCTCGCCGGCTGGACGAAGTTCGCCGCCCTGCTCCTCTTGCCGCTCTGGGCCTCCTACCCGGACTGGAGGCGGCTCGTCCGCCAAAAGGCCGCCTTCGCAAGTGGGTTCCTCCTCGCGACCGCGCTCTCGTTCTGGATCCTCCTCCTCGAGCCTCACCCGCTGCACGCCGCGCGCGTCTTCTGGGACCGGACGTTCGGCTGGCAGCTCTCCCGACCCTCGCCGTTCTCGATCTGGGACTGGGACGAGTACCCCGGGTTCCCGGATCTCCATCAGGTCCAGACGGGCCTCAAGGTGGCGCTCTTGCTCGGCGCCGTCGCCGTCTACTTCCTTCCCCGGAGGAAGAACGTCGTCCAGCTGGCGGCGCTCACCGCGGCGCTCACCATCGGCTTCGAGCTGGTGCTGACGCACTGGTTCTACCTCTACATCGCCTGGTTCTTCCCCTTCGTTGCCTTCGCCGTCTTCGTGCCGGCCGGCAGGCGCGCCGTCGAGGCCGAGCCGGAGGAGGCGGGGCCCGAGCGTGAACGCGAGATCCGAGAGCTCGTCCCAGCCGGCTGAGGCGGGCCGCGCCGCGCAGGCGGTCGCGCTCGGGCTCGTGCTGCTCACCGCCTCCTGGGGTCTCCTTCACGTCGGCTTCTACGACCGGAACCAGATCATCGACACGCCCGTCTACCAGCACTACGGCGAGCAGATGCTCGACAGCAAGGTGCCGTACCGCGATTTCGCCGTCGAGTATCCGCCGGCGGCGCTGCCGGTCTTCGTCCTGCCGGCCCTCGCGGCCAAGGAGGACTACAAGTCGGCGTTCGAGCTCCTCATGTGGGCGGCGGCGGTGGCTGCGATCGTCCTGCTTGGAGTCACGCTCGCGGCCGTCGGCGCCGGCCCGGCTCGCCTCTTTGGCGCGACTGTGTTCGCCGGCCTTGCACCCCTCGCGCTCGGTTCGGTCATCCTGACGCGCTTCGACCTGTGGCCCGCCGCGCTCGTCGCCGGGGCGCTGGCCGCTCTCGTCTCAGGGCGCGAGCGCCTCGGCCTCGGCGTTCTCGCCCTTGCCACAGCTGCCAAGCTCTACCCCGCGGTGCTGCTTCCGCTCGCGCTCGTGTGGATCGCGCGGCGGCGAGGAGCGCGCGAGGCGGCGATCGCCCTGGGCGTCTTGGCAGCCGTGCTCGCGGCCGTAGTGCTCCCGTTCGCCATCCTCTCGCCCGGCGGGGTTGCGGACAGCCTCACCGCGCAGCTCGGCCGCCCGCTCCAGATCGAGAGCCTCGGAGCGGCCCTCCTGCTCGCCGCGCATCAGCTCAGAGCCTACGACCCCACGGTCGTCTCCACGCACGGGTCGCAGAATCTCGCGGGCTCGCTGCCGGATGCCCTGGCCGCCGTCCAGACGGCGCTTCAGCTGGTCGCCCTCGTCGCCGTCTGGATTCTCTTCGCTCGCGGGCACCGGAACGAGAACGGCAACCGGCTGCTCGCGGCCTCGACCGCGGCCGTCGTCGCGTTCGTCGCGTTCGGCAAGGTCCTGTCTCCACAGTTCCTCATCTGGCTCCTGCCGCTCGTCCCGCTCGTGGCCGGGGAGGTCGGCCTGACGGCCTGCGTGCTCTTCGCCGGAACGCTCGTCACGACCCAGCTTTGGTTTCCGTTTCGCTACTGGCACGTGGTCGCGCTCGGCCCGGCCGGCTGGCTCGTCCTCGTCCGCGACCTCCTCCTGATCGGCCTGCTCGGCGTCCTGCTCCGTGCTACTGCACGGGGATTCGCAGCGCCTCGCAGTTCGTAGCGCGGCCCTCGCCGTCGCACTCGATCAGGACGCCTTCGATGCGGACGTCGCCCTCGGCCGGGTGGAAGCGCACCGGCATCCCCGTCCGCATGCGCTCGATGGCAAGCTCCGCCCGCACGCCGATGACCGAGTCGTGCGGACCCGTCATGCCGGCGTCGGTGATCGCCGCGGTGCCGCCCGGTTGAACGCGAGCATCGTTCGTCTGCACGTGGGTGTGCGTCCCGATGACGGCCGTCACGCGCCCGTCCAGCTCGCGCGCGAGCGCGATCTTCTCGCTCGTTGCCTCTGCGTGGAAGTCGACGACGATGACCTTTGCGAGCCCTCGCGCCTCCTCGACGAGCTCGTCGACGACGACGAACGGATGAATGGGGACGTCGAGGAAGAGGTAGCCCTGGAGGTTGAGGACGGCCACCGGCGTGCCGTCGTCTGCCGCGGCAACTGTCAGTCCCTTCCCGGGGCCGCGGAGGTTGGCCGGCCGGATGACGCGGTCGCTCCGCTCCAGGACCGGGATGAGATCTCGCTGCCGCCAGACGTGGTTGCCAAGGGTGACGACGTCGGCGCCGGCGGCGAGGAGCTTCTCGGCGAGCTTCGCCGTCAGGCCCATGCCGTCGGCCGCGTTCTCGCCGTTGACGATGCAGATGGAGGCGCCCAGCTCCTCGCGGAGCCCGGGCAGGCGAGTCTCGATCGCGCGCCGGCCGGGCGGGCCGAACACGTCTCCGATGAAGAGGATCTTGAGCGCGGCGGCTTTCTAGGGTGAGGCGAGCCCGCTGGCCGCGCGTACCTCGATGTGGACGTGCTGGCCCTTGTCCTGCGTGTAGCGGGCGAGCGCCGCCTGCTCGACCGTCGAGAGGTCGATCACCTGACCGATCTTCGTGCGCCCGGCCGAGACCGTCGACCCGACCGTGAGCGCCGGGTCGGGCTTCAGGTTCTCGAGCGAGATGACCACGCCCGGGCTACCGGTCGGCTGGATGTCGATGCGCACGCCGTATGCCTTGCCGTTGACGATCTGGTCCGAGATCGCCATCACGCTTCCGTCCACCGGAGAGTAGACATCCGTGTCCACCGGGGCTCCGATGTCGAGGCCACCTGTCTCCGGCCCGACCCCGCCCCCGAGCTGGTAGTAGCGGATGCCCGAGCCGCTCTGGGAAAAGAGCCGGTTGAACATGCGCTTCAAGAGGCCCGCGTTCGCCTGCGACCCGACCGGCTGGAGCGGAAGGACGTCGCCGCCGGACGCGTGGTAGCCGATCGCCGTCACGCGGTTTTGGTTGATGGGCATCTGGATGCGAAGCGTGTCCTGGAGGGCGACGACCTGCGCCCGAGGCGGCCCGGCCGGCAGCAGCCGGTCCGACGGAGCAGGGCCGCGCGCGGCACGCGAGGCGGCGCCTCCCGTGCCGAAGGCCGTGAGGAGCAGGAGCACGAGCGAGACGGATGCGACGACGAGCAGAGCCGCAGTCCGTCGCGCCCGACGCACGCTTGCTCGCATCTCCTCACGTTGAGCGGCGCGGAAGGCGAGCCCTTGGGCTTCGGGCCGAGCCATCCGCGCCACGGTAACGGACGGCCCCTCGCCTGACAAACGGGAAGCGGGCTCTGGGTCGAGGGCGAGAGCGCCGTCCGTGTCGAACGACCAGTCCCACTCGGGCGGCCGGAGGGTCACTACGCGTGCCCCGTTTGCAGGCCTTTGTCGCTCGTAATCGTAGAGCCGGGGTACCGCCGTCATAATCGGGGCGTGCTCGCCGTCCTCTGGACTGAGCTTCGCAGAGGCGGCGGACGCTGACCGCCGTTCTCCTGAGCGCCAGCGGCGTCTCTCGCCGGTACGGGCGCGTCGTCGCACTCGC
>DASXRO010000140.1:0-17085 GCA_036506555.1 Gaiellaceae bacterium | reverse complement strand
GACGGTGGCCACGGCCGTCCTGTTCTCGAGCGCGTTCCCGGCGATGTTCGGGACGTTCGTCAAGTACAAGTTCCAGCGCACCTACGACGCGATCCTTGCCGCTCCCGTCGACACCGAGGAGCTCGTCACGGCCGAGGCGCTGTGGATCGCAACCCGCGCGGGCGTCTACGGCTGCGTGCCGCTGCTCGTCGCGATCGTCTTCGGGCTCGATCCTGCGTGGGGCATGCTCACCGTCCCGGGAATCGCGTTCGTGGCCGGGTTCGGCTGGGCCTGCTTCGGTATGTCGATCGCCGGCTACGCCTCGTCGTTCGAGAATTTCAGCTACATCGTCAGCGCGGTGCTCACGCCGCTGTTCCTGGTTGCGGGCACGTTCTTCCCGCTCAGCCAGCTGCCGGAGTGGGCCCAGGTGGCGGGCGAGTTCAATCCGCTCCACCACTGCGTCGAGCTCGTGCGCCACGCCGCCTTCGGGTGGGACGGGTGGACCGACCTGGCCCGGCTGGCGGCGCTCGCGGCCTTCGGCCTCGTCATGTGGCGTGTCGCGATCCACGCCATGACGCGCAAACTCGTCGACTAGGGAGGGTTTGGCGAAACATCAGCTGTGCCGCCGGAGGCGCGCCGCTCGCCCCCAGGCTGCGTCCTCGGTCGCCCCCCACGCATCCGCGTTCAGAATGACACGGGCTCCCTGCGTCCTTGCCTCGGGACGACCAGCCCGTCCCGGCGACGAGCGACGTTCCTCCAACCCCTCCCCGAAATAGAATCGCGCCGCCGTGGCCCTGCTCGACCGCGCCATCGTCAGGGTGCTGCCGGCGGTTCCCCGGCCGGTGGTGCAGAGGCTCTCCGCGCGCTACATCGCCGGGCCGGAGCTCGGCGATGCCTGCCGCGTCGTCAGCAAGCTCAACGACGAGGGCAAGATGGCCACGATCGACGTTCTCGGCGAGGAGATCACCCGCCGCGAGGAGGCGAGCGCGCTCCTCGACGAGTACGAGGACGTCTTCGAGACGATCGAGCGCGAGAACCTCGACTCGAACGTCAGCGTCAAGCTCACCGGGCTCGGGCTGATGCTCGACCGCGACTTCTGCCGGGACAACCTGTCGACGCTCGTCCGGGACGCCGCCAAGCGCGGCAACTTCGTTCGCATCGACATGGAGGACTCCTCGACGACGACGGACACGCTCCAGATCTACCGCGAGCTCCGGGAACAGGGCCTCGACAACGTCGGCGTCGTTCTCCAGGCGTACATGAAGCGGACGCTCGCCGACATCGCCGCGCTCGCCGACCTGAAGCCGAACGTGCGCGTCTGCAAGGGGATCTACGTCGAGCCCCCCGACGTCGCCTACCAGGAGTTCGAGACCGTCCGCATCAACTTCGCCGAGGCTGTGGAGGCGCTCCTCGACGCGGGCGCGTACGTCGCCGTCGCCACGCACGACGACTGGGTGCAGGCCGAGGTGCTCACGCTCCTCGAGGAGAGGAATCTCGCGCCCGAGGAGTACGAGTTCCAGATGCTGCTCGGAGTCCGCCCCGACCTCGGCGACGAGCTCGTCCGTGAGGGCCACCGTCTGCGCATCTACGTCCCCTTCGGCCGGCAGTGGTATGAGTACTCGCTCCGCCGGCTGCAGGAGAATCCCAAGATCGCCGGCTACATCGCGCTCGACACGCTGAAGAGACTGAGACCGTGATCTGGGCGGAAGCCGAGGGCTGCCGGGTCGTCGACGCCGACGGTCGCGAGTACCTCGATTTGTCGGGCGGCTTCGGCGTCGCTGCGCTCGGGCACCGGAATCCCGAGGTCGTGGCGGCGATCAAGGCTCAGGCCGACCGCTGCCTGCACGCGCTCGGCGATCTCGCCGAGGCGGACGTCGCGGCTGAGCTGCGCCGCCGGCTCGGTCTCGGCGGCCACGAGGTCAAGCTCGGGGTCACGGGCGAGGACGCGGTCGAGATCGCCCTGCGCACCGCCCTCCTCGTCACGGGCAAGCCGGGGATCGCCGCGTTCGACGGCGCGTATCACGGCACCGGGCTGCTCGCGCTCACAGCGACCGGCTTCGAGGCCTTCCGCAGGCCGTTCGCGGCCTGGCTGCCCGGGCCGGTGCATCGCTTCACATACGGCGAGGATCCCGGGCCGCTCCCCGACGAGGTCGGCTGCGTCGTGGTCGAGCCCGTGCAGGGCCGGGGCGGCGCGCGGGTTCCGCCGGAGGGCTTCCTCGAGCGCCTGCGAGAGCGCTGCGACGAGGCGGGTGCGCTCCTGGTTTGCGACGAGATCTACACGGGTCTGGGGCGCACCGGCGCCATGTGGCGGGGCGGCGGGCTGGCCGACCTCCTCACGTGCGGGAAGGCGCTGGGCGGCGGCCTGCCCCTCTCCGCCTGCCTCATGCGGCCGGAGCACACGGAGGCCTGGCGGCTCGGCCCGGAGGACGTCTACACGCACACGCACATGGGGAACCCGCTCGCCTGCGCAGCGGCGCTCGTCGTCCTCGAGCGCGTGCCGGGGCTGCTCGCGCGGGTGCGCGCGGCGGGGGAGCGCTTCGAGGCGGCCGGCTGGCACGGAGCCGGGCTCCTGCGCGCGAAGGAGGGGGACGCCCTCGCGGCCTGGGAGCGCGGTGTCATCGTCATCCCCGCGGGCGAGGACGGCACCCTCATGGGCGCGACTCCGCCGCTCACGATCACCGACGAGGAGATCGATGAGGCTCTGGAGCGAATCGGATGAACCTGCCCACGTTCTTCGGGCGCCGCTGGCAAGGGAGGCAAGCGAGCGGGGCGCAGGATAGTGCACAACCAGCACGGACAAGCCCCGCGAGTGCGGCATCCCGCGGCCAGCGGCGTCAGCCCTCGGCGGAGCCCGGCTTGGCCGGGCGGGAGCGAGGGCGGCGAGGGGCGTGGGGCTCGCCGCGCTTCGTGGTCGTGGCGGCCTTCTTCGTCACGGCGCTCGTCGTCTCGAACATCATCGCGGTCAAGCTTGTCGAGATCTCGGGTCGCGTCTTCCCGGCCGGGCTCGTCATCTTCCCGCTCTCTTACCTCCTCGGCGACGTGCTCACGGAGGTGTACGGCGTCCGAGCCGCGCGCCGGGTGATCTGGCTCGGCTTCGCCTGCAACCTGCTGGCACTCGGCGCCATCCAGGCGGCGATCCACCTTCCGGCCGCGGACTTCTGGGAGCAGCACCAGAGCGCCTACGACGAGATCCTGGGGACGACCTGGCGCCTCTTCGTGGCCTCGCTCGCCGCCTACGTCGTCGGCGAGCTGGCCAACGCCTACGTGCTCGCGTTCATGAAGGGCGCCACAGGCGGGCGCTTCCTTTGGACGAGGACGATCGGCTCGACGATCGTGGGCGAGGGTCTCGACTCGGCCATCTTCGTCACGATCGCCTTCGCCGGGACGGGCGCCGGCCTGCTCAATCCCATCGTCACGACTTGGCTCATCAAGGTCGGCTGGGAGACGGCCGCGACGCCGCTCACCTACGCGATCGTCAACTACCTGAAGCGGAGCGAGGGAATCGACGTCTACGACTTCGGGGCGCGGGCCGAGGCGCGTGCCTGAGCGCGCTCGGCGCCGAACAGGTGCCCGAGTGTCTCGAGCGCGTCGGCGAGCTGCCGGCGCTCGAGCTCCGAAAGCTCGTCCGAGAGCCGCTCCAGCGCGCGCGCGAAACGGTCGCGACGAACGCGGAACTCGCGTCTCCCACGTGCCGTTGCCACGACGCGCACGGCGCGGGCATCGGCCGGATCGGCCTCACGTCGGACGAGACCCGCGGAGGCGAGCGCGTCGACCGTGCGACTGGCCGTGGCGACGGTCACTCCGAGCCAGGTGGCGAGCGCGCCCATCCGCTGGGGCCCCTCGGTGACGGTGACGCGCAGCGCCAGTGCCTGCGTCGTGGTCAGCTCCGACGTCGAAGGCGCCGTCTCCTTCCTCCGCTGCAGTTCCATCGATAAGCGCACCAACCCTTCGGCCATGCGCTGAACGTCGGCCCGTCGACTCACGCCGCCTCCTCGAGGAGCTCGGGGTTCTTGGCCTTCTCCTCCATCCTCTGCTTGAGCTCGATGTGAGGCACGAAGAAGACGGCCACGAGGGCCACCGCAGCGAGTCCGATCGCGACGATGAACACGGGATGGAGCGCGCTCGCGAACGTGGCAGGATCGACACCTGCGGCGCTCTGCCCGCTGAGCCGTGAGGTGACGATCGTGCCCATGACAGTCACGCCCACCATCGCGCCCACCGTGCGGAAGAACTGGGTCGAGGACGTCGCGACTCCGATCGCCCGGCGACTGACGGAGTTCTGCACGGCCACGGTCAGAGTCTGCATCATGAGGCCGACTCCGAGGCCCACCACGACGACGTCTCGCGTGACCACGAACTGGGAAGAGTCCACTCCCAGTCGCGCGAGCAGGAAGAACCCGACGGCGAGAAGCGGTGGCCCGGCGATCAGGACAGGACGATAGCGCCCCGTGCGGGAGACGATCTGCCCGGCGAGGATGCTCGTCGCGATGATTCCCAGCATGAGAGGCGTGAGGACGGCGCCGGAGCCCGTGGCGCTGTCGCCCCGTACACGCTGCACGAAGAGCGGGACGTAGATAATCGCGCCGAACATCGCGGCGCCCACCGCGAAGACAGCGACCGACACAGCCGAGAACGTCCGCTCCCGAAAGAGGCCCAGCGGAAGGAGCGGCTCCGGCGCCCGGCGCTCCTGGACGAGGAACAGCCCCAGGAGCGTCGCGGCCAGTACGAAGAGGCCGATGATGACCCCGGATCCCCACGGATACTCGGTGCCGCCCCACACGGCAGCCAGCAGCCCGGCCGCTGACCCGCCCGCCAGCAGAGTCGCTCCGATGTAGTCGATCGAGTGCTCCTCGTGACGAGGTCGGCGGACGAAGCCGAACCACACGACCACCAGGGCTACGGCGGCGAGCGGCAGGTTGACGAAGAAGCACCAGCGCCACGAGCCGTTGTCCGTCAGCCAGCCGCCGGTGGCCGGGCCGAGGACGGACGAGGCTGCGAACACGGCACCGGTGAACCCTTGCCACTTGCCGCGCTGTCGCGGCGGAATGATGTCCCCGATGCCGGCGATAGCGAGGGGGATGAGCCCGCCGGCGCCGAGACCCTGGATGGCGCGCCCGGCAATCAGCATGCCCATGGACGTTGCGAGACCGCTGATGATCGAGCCTGTCGAGAAGAGGGTGATCCCGAGCAGGAAGAACGGCCGCCGGCCGTAGATGTCCGACAGCTTTCCGTACAGCGGCACCGTCACCGTCGAGCCGAGCAAGTAGGCGGAGAAGACCCAGGAGTAATGCTGGAAGCCTCCGAGATCTCGGACGATGCGGGGAAGCGCGGTCGAGACGATCGTCTGGTCGAGTGCGGCGAGGAGCATGCCGAGCATCAGCCCGGAGAACACGATGAAGGTGCGGCGCTTGCCGAGGGGATAGACTGAACGGTCGTTCATATTCGTTACGTAACGAAAGTTTATCCAACGCGGCCGTCTCCGGCCCTGCCCCGGAAGGGTGATTCGCCAGAGGTTGGCTAGCGGCTCTGGAGGGCGTCGAGCGCGATAGCGAGCGCGACGGCGAGGCGGCGATCGAGGCGCCGGTCGGGATCTCCGCCCAGCTTGAGGATGTAGCGGTCGCGCAGGCCGATCGGGCGTCGCAGCTCGCCGACCTCGCGGCCGTCCATCGTGATCGTGAACTGGAAGACGATCGGGACGAGCTCCCCGTAGGGGACGAAGTCGATCGCCCGCCGCAGGATCGCCACGGGCATGCTCTTCTCCTGGGCCAGCGCGATGTGCTGCTCGGCCGCGTCGTGGATGCGCCACGTCGAGCGCAGCAGCGAGATGCCGAAGACCTTCTCCAGCGCCCCGATCCGTTCGCCGTCGGGGGTGATGATGTCGAACCGTCCGCGAACCTCGAAGACCTGGCGTGCCTTGATGCGGAAGAGCTCCTCATGTTCGCTTTCGTCGGCGAAGAAGCGGATGTCCTCCTTGATGGCCAGCTTCTTCTGGCGCACGAACGCGACCGGCTGCCCGGCGCTCGCGCCGTCGGCGCCGAGCGTCGAGATCCGGTAGAGGTTGGCGATCGGCCTGATGAGCTGATCCACGAAGAAACCGTCCTGGGCGAAGCGCTCGTCGCTCATGCCAGGACGGAGTAGCCGCCGTCGACGACGACGATCTGGCCGCGGATCATGTCCGCCTCCGGAGACGCGAGGAAGCAGACGACGTCGGCGACGTCCCGAGGCTCGACGAGCCGCCCAGCGGGCGTGCGGCGCTTGTAGTAGTCGAGCATCTCCTCACGGTTGGGAAAGTACTCGAGCGCGCCCGTCTCGACGAGACCAGCAGAGACGGCGTTGACGCGAATCCCGCGCGGAGCGAGCTCGACGGCGAGGTAGCGAACGAGCGCCTCGAGCGCCGCCTTGGACACGCCGACGACCGTGTAGTTGTCGAGGACGCGATCCGAGCCGAGGCTCGAGATGGCGATGATGGAGCTCCCCTCAGCCATAGCCGGCGCCGCA
This sequence comes from Gaiellaceae bacterium, assembly GCA_036506555.1. GTDB lineage: Bacteria > Actinomycetota > Thermoleophilia > Gaiellales > Gaiellaceae > JAIBJP01. The sequence continues at coordinate 10,608 of DASXRO010000140.1, read as the reverse complement.
TGGCGGGTGAGCGTCAGCAGCGCGCGGGCGTTCGTGTTCAGCGTCCAGTCCCAGTGCTTCTCCTCGAGCTCGAGGGCGGGCCGGATGACGCCGGTGGCGGCGTTCGAGACGATGACGTCGAGTGCTCCGGCCTGCTCCACGAGCGCCGCCGTCTTGTCGGGATCCCCGAGGTTGCCGCGCAGGAGCACCGGCTCGGCCCCGAGCCTGCGCAGCTCCTCCGCGGTCTCCTCGGCCGCTCGGTCGCTGCGCAGGTAGCTGACGGCCACGCGTTCGGCGCCGAGCTCGGCGAAACGCAGCGCGATGGCCTTCCCGATCCCGCGCGAGCCGCCCGTCACGAGGACGGACTTGCCTTGGAAGGTCATCTGTTGCGCGGAAGCGGGTTCGAGGCGGGCGCGTGACTGGGAAGCTTCTCCCACCCCGGCCGGGTCGGCGGCTCGAGCGGCCCCTCCTCGGCCTTCGAGCTGGCGAAGCCGAGCCGCTCGAGCAGCTCCATCTTTTCCTCGCCGTAGCGGCGGACAGGGTGGTCCTCCGGGAGGTGGCCAATGAGCGCGCGGACGCGGGCGCGAAGCTGGAAGGCGAAGTGGGGGGTCGCGGGGCCGACGAGTGCGTCGACGTCGTCTTTCGTCGGCTCGCGCATCGCCGCGAACCCTAACGGCTAACCGAACACGTAGAGCTCGTACGAGTCCGTGGAAGCGCCGTGCTCGCTCGAGCCTCCGTACGTGTGGTAGACGGAGTGTGCGCTTCCGAGGTCATTGGGGAAGTCCGCGACCGGGCTGGGGCGCGCAAGCTTGATGCAGCCGAGCGAGTAGTAGTCGGCCTGACGCTCCCAGCACGTCGGGTCGTCCCAGGTGGAGGTGCAGTACTGGCCGTTCGTGGCCGTCTCCTCGCTGTGGATGAAGAGCTCGGTCCGCCTGGTCACGCCGTCCCAGCAGTACTTGTCCTGCAGCCACCACACGCGGCCGTTGATCGCCGAGCCGTCGTACTGGTTCCAGTGGCCCCACTGCGAGTACCAGCCCGCGGGGAGCCAGCCTTCGGCGCGGCGGCACTCGTTCTGCGAGGTGCCGGAGCCCGCCCGCCAGCTGCGCGCGTACTGGGTGGGGCTGGGCGGATACGTCCACTTCCACTTCAGCGTCGAGGAGAGATTCGTGCCGCGATCGAAGGTCCACCAGCCGTTCGCGGCGCGGGCGGAGCCCGCGCACGCGAGCAGGGCGACGCAGGCGACGAGCGCGACTGCGCGCACGCTCATCCCGTCGTGAGCGGGCGGCTGGGGTTGTAGAGCGGGCGGCGCCAGACCGGAAAGCCATGGACGCCGCGGGCGCGCGGGAGCGGGACGAGACGGGTGCAGCGACCGGAGAGGCGGTCGCACTCGACGAAGGCGGCAACGCCGGGAGAGCTTGCCCAGGCGATCACGTGCCGCCCGGTTGGATCCGCGAAACGCGGCTCTGCGAGGCTCCGCGCACCGGCGCGAATCGAGCGCTCGAGGGCGATGCTGCGGCCGCGGACGCCGAAGACGGCGAGCCCCGAGACCGAGGAGGCAACGACCCGGTCGCCGAGCCAGTCGCCGGCGTAGCCGACCGAGCCGACGGCCGGGTCGATGCGGGTCAGGTCGAGCTTGCCTCTCACCTTCCCGGTGACGACGTCGACGACCCGAACCGAGGGGCGGCCCTGGGCGGGGCCCTGCTCGACGAAGGCCTGTCGTCCGTCGGGGCTGATCGCGACGAGCGCCGAGTCGGCCGCGAGCACGCGCATGTGTCGCGGTCCGCCGAGCACGAGGACGTCGAGCGCCTCGCCTTCGCTCTCGCGATATGCGATCAGTCGGTCTCCGGCCCAGCCGGCGACGATGTAACGCGCGCGCTCGCTCGTCCAGACCTCGGGCTCGGCCTCGAGGGACGCCCTGACGACGATGTCGCCCACGTAGCGAACGCCCGCGCGGTAGTCGCGCTCGGCGCCCTTGAAGTACGCGAGCGCTCCATCCGAGCGCCAGGCGAGCGAGAAGGCGCCCTCCTCGAAGAGTTCCTCGGTCGCGCTCTGCGTGTCGTAGAGGCGGAGGGAGGGCGTCGCCAGCGGATCGCCCGGCTCGATTCCCTGGTCGCTCCACGAGAGGCGCGGGTCGTCGCGCCGAAGCTCCAGCCAGGAGTTGTAGGCGAGGTAGCGGCCGTCGGGCGAGGGCACGGCGGCGGGGGTCAACCAGCCTGCGAGCGGGGCGACCGGAGGGGAGCCGAGCCGCACCGGCCCGTCGCCGAGGCCGAAGATCGTCGCGCCGACGCTGTAGACGCCGTGCGGCGAGGGCGTTCCGACCGGCGCTGCCGGCTCGTCTGTCGAGCCGCAGCCGGCTGCTGCCACAGCGAGCACAAGAACCGCGAGAGAAACCCTGGTGAGCGCCACGTCTGCCCTTCGTCTCGACTTCGTTCGGGGGCCCGCGGGCGCGGCCGCTTTCAACGATGCGGCCTACGACGAGGCCTGTCAATTGTCCATTTGGACCAGTGCGGCTCCCGTAGCCTTCGCGCCCGTGCGCCACCGTGTCCCGCCCGACGTCCTCCTGCTCGTCACGGTCTGTTTCTGGAGCTTCAACTTCACGGTCGTCAAGTACGCGCTGACGCACGGCTGGGAGCCGCTCGCCTACTCGTCGGTGCGCTTCGCGATCGGCGCGCTCCTCTTCTCAGGCTTTACGTACGCGCGCGAAGGGAGCCTCGTCGTGCGGCGCACCGACGTCCTGCTGATGACCGCTGCGGCGGCAGCTGGGATCTGGCTGAACCAGGTCTCCTTCGTCTACGCCGTCCGCCTGACGACGGCTGCGACGGTGGCCCTCATGTTCGGGACGTTGCCCATCTTCGTCGCCCTGATCGCCCAGGCGCTCGGCCAGGAGCGGTTGCACTTTCGGCACTGGCTCGCCACGATCATTTCCTTTTCCGGAGTCGCGCTCGTCGCCCTCGGCGCCTCCGGCGGAATCCGCAGCGACCTCGGCGGCATCCTCCTCGGCCTCGTCGCGTCGGTAACCTGGGCGGCGTACTCGGTGGCGATGGGGCCGCTCATGCGCCGCTACTCCCCGTATCGGATCAGCGCCTTCATGCTCCTCGTCGGGTCGCTGCCGCTGCTCGTCTCGGCGATCGGGCAGCTCGTGCGGCAGGACTGGTCCGACCTCAGCGGCCTTGCGTGGGGCGCCTTCGTCTACAGCCTCTTCTTCAGCCTCGTGTTCACGAACGTCATGTGGTTCACCGCCATCGACCGGGTGGGCGCCTCCCGCTCGGCGCTGTACGCGAACCTGCAGCCCTTCCTCGGCGCCTTCTTCGCGCTCGTCGTCCTCTCCGAGGAGCTGGGTGCCCTCCAGGTCGCCGGCGGCCTCGTGATCGGCGCCGGGATCCTCATCGCCCGGCGCGCGCAACCGCCCGCGCCGAGCGTGGATTAAACTGAGTTCGATGACGGACTTCATGCCGCTCGAGGGTTGGGATCACATCGAGCTGTGGGTGGGCAACGCGAAGCAGGCGGCGTTCTTCTACGAGCAGGCATTCGGGTTCACGCGGACGTCGTACGCGGGCCCCGAGACGGGCGTCCGCGACCGGGCCTCGTATGTCCTCGAGCAGGGAGACATTCGCCTCGTCGTCACGAGCGCGCTCCGGGAGGACCATGACATCGCACGACATGCCCTTCGGCACGGCGACGGCGTCAAGGACATCGCGCTCGGCGTCCCCGATGCGACCGAGGCCTACCGCCAGGCTGTCCAGCGCGGCGCCCGCGGGGTGGTGGAGCCGCACTCGGCCGAGGACGAGTTCGGGACGGTCGAGCTCTCGGCGATCGCGACGTACGGGGATGTCATCCACACGTTCGTGAACCGGCACGCCTACGAAGGGCCGTACATGCCGAGCTACAAGTCCGTGTCCGATAACGGCCAAGCCAACGAGGGCGTCGGACTTCTCGGGATCGACCACTGCGTCGGGAACGTCGAGCTGGGGCGCATGGAGCACTGGGTCGAGTTCTACGAGCGCGTGATGGGTTTCACCGAGATGATCCACTTCTCGGACGAGGACATCTCGACCGAGTACTCCGCGCTCATGTCCAAGGTGATGGCGGACGGCGAGGGCAAGATCAAGTTCCCGATCAACGAGCCCGCGGAGGGCAAGCGCAAGAGCCAGATCGAGGAGTACCTCGACTTCCACGGCGGGCCGGGCGTGCAGCACGTGGCCATGGCGAGCCGCAACATCGTCGACACGGTGGAAGCGCTGAAGCAGCGCGGCGTCGGCTTCCTGGAGACGCCGGAGGCCTACTACGAGGACGTGGGTGACCGCGTGGGCTCGATCGACGAGTCGTGGGAGGACCTGCGCCGACTGAGGATCCTCGCCGACCGCGACGACGACGGCTACCTGCTCCAGATCTTCACGAAGACGGCGCAAGACCGGCCCACTTTGTTCTTCGAGGTGATCGAGCGCCACGGCGCGCGCGGCTTCGGCGACGGCAACTTCAAGGCCCTGTTCGAGGCGATCGAGCGGGAGCAGGCCCTGCGCGGCAATCTGTAGGAGGGCTTGACGAAACATCATCTGTGCCGCCGGAGGCGCGCCGCTCGCCCCAACGCATCCGCGTTCAGAATGACGGGTCGCCCCCGTATCTGGAATCGATACGAGGGCTCCCTGCGTCCTTGCCTCGGAACGACCAGCGCGTCCCGGCGACGAGCGACGTTCCGCCAATCCCTCCTAGCCCGTTTTACGGCTACACTGGTTGACGAAAACCAAGAGCGGTACCGGAGGCAATCCCTCCTTACCCGTTCGTCAGTACAGGGTAGGGAGGTGTTTTCTATGGCAACCGGAACCGTCAAGTGGTTCAACGACTCGAAGGGCTACGGCTTCATCAGCCCGGACGAGGGAGACAAGGATCTCTTCGTCCACCACTCGAACATCGCCGGCGACGGCTTCAAGACGCTCGCCGAAGGTGCGAAGGTCGAATACGAGGCCCGCGAGGGTCAGAAGGGGCCGGAGGCGACAAACGTCGCCGTCGTCCAGTAAGCAGGAGGTAGGTCATACCCGCGAAGGAAGAGAAGATCGAGATGGAGGGCGAGGTCGTGGAGGCCCTGCGCAACAGGATGTTCAGGGTGCTCCTCGACAACGGCCATGAGACTCTCGGCTACACGGCCGGGAAGATGCGCCGGTATCGCATTCGGATCTTTCTCGGAGACCGGGTGAAGGTAGAGCTCTCTCCTTACGATCTCGACCGCGGCCGAATCGTCTACCGCTACAAGTAGACGCTCGGCTGGTGAAAGCGTACGGCCCGGGTGATACTCGGGCCGTATGCATTTGTGCACCTTCGAGGCTGAAGGGCGGCAGGCCCCCGGAAGGGTCGAGGGCGACCGTGTGATTGAGCTCGGCGCCTCGTCTCTCAGAGCATGGCTCGAGTCGGGCGGGGACGAGGTCGGCGAGCATGCACTCGGCGAGGTGAGCCTGCGGGCCCCGATTCCGTGGCCGCCTTCGGTTCGTGATTTCTACGCCTTCGAGCGCCACGTGCAGAGCGCGCGGGCGCAGCGCGGGCTCGAGATGGCGCCCGAGTGGTACCAGATCCCGGTCTTCTACTTCTCGAACCCGGCGGCTGTGGGCGGACCCGAAGACGACGTTCACTTTCCGCCCGAGAGCGCGGCCTGGGACTACGAGCTCGAGGCCGCAGCCGTCGTCGGCGGGGACGGGCGCATCGCGGGCTTCACGGTGCTGAACGACTGGTCGGCGCGCGACCTGCAGAAGATGGAGATGGCCGTCGGGCTCGGCCCCGCGAAGGGGAAGGACTTCGCCACCTCGCTCGGGCCGGTCCTCGTGACGCCGGACGAGCTCGGCGACCTGCGGCTCGAGATGGTCGCGCGCGTGAACGGGGAGGAGCGCTCGCGCGGGAACCTCGGCGACATGAACTGGTCATGGGAGCAGCTCCTGGAGCACGCCGGCCGGAACACGCGGCTGGTCGCGGGTGACGTCCTCGGGTCAGGGACGGTCGGGACCGGGTGCATCCTCGAACATGGGGACGGACGCTGGCTCCAGCCAGGCGATGTCGTCGAGCTCGAGATCGAAGGCATCGGGGTCCTGAGGAACAGGGTCGCCTAACACGGGATTGCCGCCGTCCCCCCGCAGGTTCTTGGCCACGCCTAGATGCTGGCGGCGCGACCCGGGTCTACTCCCAGCCCTTCAGCCTTCGACCTCGTTGCGCGAGATTGCGGCTCCGGGGTCGCCCCTTACCGACTGGTCGGCCAGCACCCTCACCCTAGCCCGCCGCCGCCCTTTGCTCGCCGACGTGCAGCACGGCGAGGATCACCGCAGTGGCGAAGCCGGCGCATACTGCGTTGACGACAGTCACGCTGAAGACGGCCTCGAAGGGGCGAAAACTGAGGGCCTCGGCGCTCACGCTCTCACCCTAGTCCCGCTCGCCGTCCGGGCCGCGCAGGATGGGATGGCCGAGACGGCGATTCCGGGAGCCGCTACTGAGCGTCCTTTTGTCCGGCGCAGATGAATCGCCAGACGACAGGTATTACGACGTCCTGAGGTACGTGCGCCAGTCGGCGTGCGCAACGAACGCTGGTGTGCTGTGGGCTTACACTTAGGCGGCCACTGTGGAGGGCTCCGACGTGAGCACGACGACCGTCTCACCGGCCGACTCGGGGGCGGCCACGAGTCGGCTCTCCCCTGCTGTCAGAACTCGCCTCACTGTCGCAGGCGCCTGCTACGCGGTGCTCCTACTGTTCGGAGCGGCCCTGGCAGTGGTGCGCGTGCTCGTGCCGGAGTGGTCATGGGCCGCTGATCTCGGGGTTGCCGCAGCGGTTGCCGCGCCGGTTGCGCTTGCGCTCATCTACGACCGACTTAGCGCGCTCAAGACGCCCTGGTTCGAGATCGCCCTTACGGCGGTCACTGTCGAGGTCGAGGGAGGGTTCTCACGTGCGCTCGAGGAGCAGTCGCTGAGCACTTCCGCCTCCGGAAACCCGGCGCTCAAGAAGGCCGTCGAGACATTGCTAGCACCGACGGCTCCCAAGCTCGTGCGGATAAACCTACGAAACACCCCGTACTGGTGGTCGACGCGCGTCTTCCTGCTCGCTGCGCTCACCGAGGACTACACGGCCGTCAAGCGGCTGGTATTCGTCGAAGGTGGCGCAGCGCAGCAGTACGTCGGCATCGCTACTCCAAGCGCGGTGCGCGCCGTGTTCGCGGCACGCTTTCCAGACTACGAGCCTGCCTATTCCTCTGCCAAGAAGCGTGGGGCAGGCGCCGGTGAGTACGAGGTGGGAATGGTCGTCGCTGCCTGGCAGTCGACCTTGTGGGAGGCGACCATGGGCGAGAAGACGCCAAGTTGCCCGAGTGACCTTGAGGAACATGAGGAGGCGCTGAAGCAGTTTGTCACCTCCGCGGAACTTCTCGATTGGCTTACCGGTCGCCTGGATACGTCATATGTGAACTGGGACGGCTGGTTGGAGGACCCTCGTCTGCGCGCAAGGATCCTCTCTCAGCATGCGGCCTATGTTGCGCTCGTTCAGGACGGGAGACTCGATCGCGTAGTCAGCCGTGACGCGCTCGCCTTGGCGGTCGGGCGGAGCGCGGTGGGAGTACCGTCCAATGAACAAACAGGCCACTAGCTTGAACGGGGCCAGGCGTCAGGCGAAAGCGACCTACACCTGCTAGCCCGGCGATGCCCTTCCGCAAGCGCTACCTACATCGGCTCGCCTCTGGACGCATTTGCATCGAACGGATTGCCTCGATCCTGGGGCGGGGTCAACCAAGAACTCTCGGGCGGCGCGATCCTCGTGTCCACGCGTGCCACATGCGGGCGATCACCCGCTCGCCGCCCGCCGCTCCGCGGCCGCCCGCGCCCGCTCGTAGCTCATCCGAAAGAGCTCGATGACGTGCGGCACGTCGTCCTCACCCTCGATCCAGAGGCTCACCCACCCGCTCTGGGGCATCACGTGATGAGGCTTCGCGCGGCCCGACTCCACGAGCTCGTCCCGCACGCGGCGCGGAAACGGCAGGTCTGCGAGCCGATCGCCGTGGAGGTGGCCGATCTCCCTTTTCCCGAGGAGGAACTCGACGCCTCCGAAGCGGTGCGAAGCAGAGTTCACGCCGTCCCAACTCAGCACCTCTGTCGTGACCTGTTCCCGAATGGTCATCTTGGCTCTTCTAACGCTGGATATCCTTCGGCCATGCCCACGTATCAGCGCCTCGGCCGCGTTCCGCGCAAGCGCCACATCCAGTTCCGCGACAACGGGACGCTCCTCACCGAAGAGGTCATGGGCCTGCAGGGCTTCGTCGGGAACGAGTCGATCCTCTACCACCTGCACTCGCCCTGCCGGGTGAAGGAGATCGCCGACGTCGAGCCGCTCGAGCGCGAGGAGTGGGTGCCCGAAGGCCACGGCCACCGGCACTTCCGGACGATGGGAATCCCCGCCGGTGGCGACGCGATCTCAGGCCGCAAGCTCCTCATGTGGAACGGCGACGTCGAGATCTACCTCGCCCGTCCCACCGAGCAGATGAACTTCTTCTACCGAAACGGCGAGGGCGACGAGGTCATCTTCGTCCACGAGGGCAAGGGCACGCTGGAGACGATCTTCGGCGACCTCGACTACCGCGAGGGCGACTACATCGTCGTCCCGCGCGGGACCACGTACCGCTTCGTCCCGCAGGGCGAGCAGCGCCATCTCGTCTTCTCCTCACCCGGCCTCATCGAGATCCCGCGCCGCTACCGGAACGAGTACGGGCAGCTGCTCGAGCACGCGCCCTACTACCACCGCGACATCCACCCGCCGCTCGAGCTCAAGACCCATACCGACCGCGGCGAGCACGTCGTCAAGCTCCGGATCCACGACGGCTACCAGACCTACGTCCTCGACTACCACCCCTTCGACGTGGTCGGCTGGGACGGCTACGTCTATCCCTGGACGTTCAACATCAACGACTTCGAGCCGATCACGGGGCGCATCCACATGCCGCCTCCGACGCACCAGACCTTCCAGGGACAGAACTTCGTCATCTGCTCCTTCTGTCCGCGCAAGCTCGACTTCGACCCGCTCGCCATCCCGATCCCGTATCACCACTCGAACCTGAACTCGGAGGAGATGATCTATTACGTCTCCGGCAACTTCGGCTCGCGCAAGGGGATCGAGATCGGGTCTGTGACGCTGCATCCGTCCGGCATCCCGCACGGGCCGCAGCCGGGTCTCGCCGAGAAGTCGATCGGGATGACGGAGACGCACGAGCTCGCCGTCATGTGCGACACGTTCCACCCGCTTCGCCTCACGCCGCTCGCGCGCGAGCTCGACGACCCGAGCTACGCGTACTCGTGGTACGAGGAGCCGGACGCAGCCAAGGAAGCCAAGACCGCCGATGAAGATCCGGCTGGGGTGACGTCGCACTTTTGAGCGGTCGCACGCTGGTCGTCGACTTCGACGGCACCGTTACCCAGGAAGACCTTCTCGACGAGATCGCCAGCCGCTTTGGCGATCCGGTCGTCTACCAGCAGGTGGAGGACGGGCTCGACGAGGGCCGCATGCCGCTCCGGGAGGTGATCACGCGCGAGTTCGAGCCCGTGCGCAAGCCGCTCGAGGAGATCGTCGACTGGGAGCTCGAGAACGTCCACATCCGGCCGGGCTTTCGCGAGCTCGTCGAGCTGGCGGCCGAGCGCGGCTGGCGCTTCGTCATCGTCTCGAGTGGGTTCCACGAGCTGATCGAGCCGATCCTCGAGCACGAACGCGTCCAGGTCGAACTGCACGCGAACCGCGTCGATCCCCGGCCGGAGGGCTGGAAGGTCCTCTGGCAGTACGACGAGTCGTGTGAGGCCTGCGGCGAGTCCTGCAAGCGGTCGATCGTGAAGAGATTCGGTGCCGACGGCGAGATCGTGTACGTCGGTGACGGCTATTCCGACCGCTGCGCCGCCGAGGCCTCCCATCGCGTCTTCGCGACGAAAGGGCTCGCGCGCTATCTCGACGAACGAGGAGTTCCCTACGAAGGCTTCGACGATTTCCACGACGTCGCTCGCAGTCTCGCTTCCTGAGCCGTACGACTTCGAGCTCTCGACCGAGCGCTACCGTGCGTTCGGGCCGGACCTCGCGAACCTCCGGCACGAGGGCGCGCTGTACCGCGTCTTCGACGGGCGGGAGGCGCGGATCGAGGCTGCCCCGGGTGGCGTCCGCATCCAGCCGGGCGCTCGAGACCTGGTCGAGCCGGTGCGCCGCTACCTCGGCGGCCCCTTCGATCTCGAGGCCTTCACCGCCTTCGCCGCGACGGAGCCCGTGCTCGGACCGCTCGTCGAGCGCCTGCGCGGCCTGCGCCCGCCGCTCGCGCCGGATCCGTGGGAGACGCTGGTCACGTCGATCACGGCGCAGCAGGTCTCGCTCCACGCCGCATTCGCCATCCGCAACCGCTTCATCCAGGCGTTCGGCGAGCCGTTCGTGCACGCCCATGCGTTCCCGGCGCGTGAGCGTGTTGCCGATGTGGCGATGCAAGACCTGACCCGGCTCGGGTTTTCGCGCCGCAAGGCTGAGTACGCGGTCGGGCTCGCGCGCTCGGAGATCGACCTGGACGGCCTCGCGCTCCTGCCGGACGAGGAGGTGAAGGCGCGCCTGATCGCTCTCCCCGGCATCGGCGAGTGGACGGCCGACTGGTT
>DASXRO010000139.1:0-5478 GCA_036506555.1 Gaiellaceae bacterium | reverse complement strand
TCGTCAACGTGGTCTCGATCGCCGGGCTCGTGACGGGAGCCTCGTCCGGGCCCTATGCGGCTGCCAAGCACGCGCAGCTCGCGTTCTCGCGCGGGATCGGCAGGGAGCTCGAGCCGCGCGGAATCCGTGTCCTGACCGTGAACCCTGGGCCGGTCGAGACGGAAGGCTTCCCGCAGCGAGGCCTCGTCGACCGGCCGCTGGCCGGGCGCACGGTTCTCCAGCCGCCGGAGGTCGCCGAGCGGATCCTGAAGGCGCTCGAACGGGGCCGCTCGGAGATCGTTCTCCCGCGCTACCTTCGATCCGTTGCGCTCGCCGAGGCGGCCGCGCCGAGCCTGGTGAGTCGCTTCATCAGTCGAGCAGCCGGGCGATACGGAGGGTGCCGAGACCGAGCGCGGCGCCCCCAATAGCATCGAGCAGGTAATGGTTCGCCGTCACGAACACGACCGCGGCCACGAGCGGCGGATAGGCAGGGGCAAGCGCGCGTGCAATGGCTGATTCGCTCGTCTCGGCGATCCCGGCGGCGGTGACGACCGCATACGTGAGGTGGATGCTCGGCATAGCCGCGATCGGGTCGTAGAGCCTCGCAATCAGGCCGGTGTCAAGGTCGACCCCGCTCACGTCCGCGATCGTGTCCACGAAGTGATCGAGCGTCCGCGGCGGCGCCACCGGGAAGAACAGGAAGACCGGCTGAGCACCGAGCGTGGCGAGGGCGGCTGCCCGCCGAAAGCGATGAAAGCCGGGATGGCGTCGGCGGAAGAGGCGGACGAGCCAGCCCACGGTCAGGCCGACGTTCAGCGTCACGTACGCCACGTTGAGGACGGCCACCACGCGGCGGCGCGGTAGGAGCAGCGCCTGCAGCTCGGGCTCGACGTGGATGCCGAGGCGCTTCTCGAGGGCGACCACACGCTCCGCGTTCCTGGCCGCGAGACGCCTGCCCTCCTCGTTCACGACCAGGTGGCGGACGAGTAGGTACGCGGCGTAGACGCCGAGACCGATCCCGATCTCCCGCCGGCCCACGAACGGCCGCGTGCGCGCTCGCACTCCCATGGCAGGGGACATACTTATCCACCCATGCGCACGCCGTGGCGCCGCTACCTCTTCCGCTTTGCCATCGGGTCGGGCGCGACCGGAGCCTTCCTCTGGCTCTTCCTGCGCCAGGTGGATCTCGGGGACGCGTGGCACGAGATCACGACGCTCCCCGGCTGGACGATGCTCGCGGCGCTCGGCCTCATCCTCACCAACGTCTTCTTCATGTCGCTCCGCTGGAAGTACCTGCTCTCCGGCGCGGGCTACACGATCCGCAAGCGCAAGCTCTTCTCGACAGTGTCGGTGGGACGGGCCGCGAACAACATTCTCCCCGCCCGGGGAGGAGATCTCCTGCGCATCGAGTCCCTGCGCGAGCAGCACGTGCCCGCTTTCGTGGCCGCCGGGACGCTGTTTGCGGAACGGCTTCTCGACGGCGTCGTCCTCTCGGCCTGGATCCTGCTCGGCGCCCTCATGATCGGCGAGGGCGGCGCCATCCTCCTGACCGGGATCGCCCTCTCGGCGGGGACAGCCGTTGGTGTCTTCCTCGTGGCGCTCGCCGCCCGCGACAAGGAACGCACGGAAGCGTTCATCTGGCGGGCGACCAAGTGGCTGCCGCCGCGCTGGCACACAAGGGCCGCACGAGCGGCCGCGCACTTCGTCGAGGGGCTCGGGGCGTTCCGCGGACGCTGGCGAGTCTTTCTCGTCTTCACGACCTCGGTGGCCATGTGGCTCGCCGACCTAGCCATGTACTACATCGTGGGCCAGGCCTTCGACATCGACATCGGAGTCGGCGGCTTCTTTCTCCTCGAGGGCGTCGGGAACCTCGCACTCGCGGTGCCCGCGACGGCCGCGGGCATCGGGACCTTCGACTACCTCACGCTCGTCGCGGCGAAGGGGATCGACATTCCAACGGATCAGGCGACGGCGTACGTGCTCACGATGCACGCGCTCACGGTGTTGCCGATCACCCTGCTCGGGGCCGCGCTCCTCCGTCCCGCATTTCCGCGCATGTTCCGCCGCCGCCGTCACGACCGCGCACCCGCGGAGGAAGTGGGCTAGTTAGTGGCCGCGACCGCAAGTACCGTTGTCCGCCTCGCCGCCTGCAAACCGCCGCATGCCTGGAACGTACTCACGGCCGCGACCACTACGCTCTCGCGCTCGCGAACTCGCGTGCCAGGAACGGCAGCTCTTCGGGCTGCTCGCGCGCTGCCGCCAGCGCTTCGGCGAGCAGGCCGGCCCGTCTTCCGGGATCGAGGAGGTCCGGATCCACGGGACGCCCCTCTGCCCGCGCCTCGTCGACCGCGTCGCCGAGCGAGCCGGCGTCGGGCTTTCGGCCGCCGACCAGCTCGTGGGCGACAAACTGGCCGCACGTGAGCGGAGTGGAGCGACGGAGGAGCGCCAGCGTGGCTGCCTCGATGTCGCCATCGGGCGGCTCGACCCGCGGTCCAAGGGCGACGAACACGCGCGTTCGCCCGGGCCCCAGCGGATCGTAGGCGAGCGCCATGGGGAGGAACCAGGTGGGGCGCGCCCTGCGAACAAGGGCGGAAAGCCCCCGCCGGAGGGGGCCGATCTCGCCGTCCGGGGACGGACGCCCTTCCGGGAAGACGACGAGGGAGCCGCCGCCGTGGACGAGGTCGACGAGCTCGCGGAAGTCCGAGGTCGCCTGCGCAGCGCGCCGCGCCCAGAAATGGTCGAGGGAGGGCGCCTCCTCGCGGTCCACGGCCCTCCAAAGCAGGTCTGCGTAGTCGCCACGGAGGACGTCCCCGCCGAGCACGGGAGAGGGTCGCCCTCGTTCCGAGGCCCGCTCCGAGAACGCGCTCACGGCCTCGGCTGGAAGGAGGTCGTCCAGCGGAGCATCAGGTCTGTAGCGCGCAAGCTCCCCGACCCGGGCTGTGCTTGCGCTCGAGATCGGGTGCACCTGGACACGGGGGAGGAACCTCCCGACTCCGAGTGGGTAGAGGAGCCGCCTCGCCCGCGGTGAGAGGCCCGGCGGAAAGCCGGCGAAGAACCCCGGCAGGAACATGTCGTCCCGGGCCGAGAAGTTCATCCGCTCCGTTCGGTGCCGCCAGAGACGCGCCCCGAAGTAGAGCGGCGGGCAGATGACCGGTACGTCGCTCTCGCGCCGGTGCGTCGTGACGATGAGCGTACCGGGATCGAGCCGGAAGTCGCGCGGCCCGAGCACGCGGACGCGAAACGCGGCATGCGTGTACGCCCACATCCCGAACGCGACGGCATCGTAGAGCGGCCCCACGTGGATAGCATGGCGCGCATGGCACGCCTGGCGCTCGGAGATCCCGCCCCCTCTTTCGAACTGCCCGGAGTCGACGGCGCTTTCCACGCGCTCGGCGACGACCACGGCCGGCCTGTCGCGGTCGTCTTCTCCTGCGTCCACTGCCCGTACGTCGTCGCCTGGGAAGAGCGGCTCAACGATGTCGCCCGCGACTATTCGGGTCGCGCTGGCCTGGTCGCCATCAATTCGAACGCGGGCTATCTGGGCGACTCACTCGACGACATGAAGCGCCGATCCGAGGAGAGGGCATTCGCCTTCCCGTTCCTCTACGACGAGTCGCAGGAGGTGGCGTCGTCCTACGGAGCCTCCCGCACGCCCGAGGTCTTCCTCTTCGACGCCGAGCACCGGCTCGCATATCACGGGACGCCCGACTCCGATCACAAGGATCCTGCGGGCGCGGAGCCGTACCTCAGGCAGGCGCTCGACGCCGTGCTCGACGGCGGGGAGCCCAATCCGGCCGAGGTGCCGCCCGTCGGCTGCACGATCAAGTGGCGCGGCTAGCCGCCGCGCAGTTCCTCCTGAACGAGCTTCAGGGCCTCTTCCTTCGAGGAGATCGTTCCCGCCGCCCGTTCCTCGGCGACGAGATCGAGGAGGCGGCCGACCTCCGGACCGGGCTCGAGGCCGAGCGCGAGGATGTCGTCTCCGCGTAGCAGCGGCTCGCTCGGGTCGGACACGCGGGCGGCACGCACGGCGTCGTAGAGGTCGGTCGCGCCGAGGAAGGCGAGCGCCGAGAGCGCCCAGGGCTCGCTGGACTTGCGGAACCGGTGCAGCTTGCGAGGAGTGGCCTCCTCCGGGCGCTCAGCCGACAGCAAGACCTTGGCGAAGCGCTTCATCTCGTTCGAGATCGGCAGCCGGAACAGGTTTTCGCCGAAGATCACAACCAGGAGGAAACCGTGGGAATCGACGAGATCGATCGCCGGCAGGCGCTCGAGAGAGCCTCCCAGGGGCGCGAGCATGCCGAGCTCGTCGGCGCGGCGGAAACCCTCCGGAGACAGGCGCTCGACCTCGCCGAGGATGCGCTCGCCGGCCGGCTCCGTGACCCGATCCGCCTGGTCGCGGACGAGGGCCTCGGTTTCGCTGTCGAGCGCGAACCCGAGCTCGTCCTCGAGCCGGACCGCACGGAGCAGACGGAGGGGGTCGTCCTCGAACACGCTTTCGGACACCGCGCGAAGGCGTCGGTCTGCCATGTCCGCGACCCCGCCGAAGGGGTCGACGCGCTCCCCTCCGGTCACGGGCGCGGCGATCGCGTTGATGGTGAAATCGCGCGTGCGCAGGTCGTCCTCGATACTCCCGCGCAGGGGCGTGAAATCGACGGTCTTCCCGTCTCGGAAGGCGACGCGCCAGGCGCCGTGACGCTCGGAGAGAGGGAAGAGAGCCCCCTTGGAAAGGCCGGCGTAGATCCGCGCGGCCACCTCGGGGTCGTGAGTGGCAATGTCCGTGTCCACGACCGGGCGAGCGAGCAGCTCGTCGCGGACGGCCCCGCCCACAACGTAGGCCTCGACGCCCGCCACTGCGGACCTGATGCGCTCATCCATCGACGACCGTCCTCTCGGCGCGGAGCGGATCGGTGCGGATCCCGCAGGTGATCTCGTAGTTGATCGTCCCCAGGTGGCGCGCGTGCTCCTCGGCGAGGAGCCCGTCGCCGATCAGCGTCACGGGCGCGCCCTCCCTCTCGTCCCCGAGCTCCACCGTCAGCGCGTCCATCGAAACCGCCCCGACGACTCGGCGACGGTTGCCGCCGACGATCACCTCCGTGCCCATCAGGCCGCGGCGGAAGCCGTCCGCGTAGCCAAGGGGCACGACCCCGATCCGGACGGGTCGCTCGGCGACGAAGCGCCGCCCGTAACCGGTGCTCTCGCCTGCGGCGAGCGTCTTGGGGACCGCGACGTAGCTCCGCCAGGAGAGAACCGGCTCGAGCCCGTGAGCGGCCGGATCGTCGCCGAAGGGCGAGAGGCCGTAGAGCGCGACGCCGCTGCGCACGGCGTCGAAGCGCGCTTCCGGGAAGGAAAGGGTCGCGGCGCTGTTCGCGAGATGGGCCGGAATCCCGTCGAACTCGGCGGCAATCTCGGTGAAGCGCTCGATCTGCTGCCGCGCGAAGGACTGATCGGGCTCCTCGGCGGTGGCGAGATGGCTCATGACCCCCACGACCCGCTCGCGCGGGA
>DASXRO010000138.1:0-31662 GCA_036506555.1 Gaiellaceae bacterium | reverse complement strand
CGCTGCTCGTCCCAGTCGTAGGCCGTCCAGGCCCAGCCGCGACCACCCATCCCCGTCGCCCTGAGGTCGGTGCGCCAGGCCTCGATCGAGCCGAAATCCCGCTCGATCAGCGAGCCGACGGTCCCGACGGGGTCGCCGCCGCCCCCGCCGAGGTGCTCGAAGTAGATCTCGTGGTTCTTGACCCCGCCGATTGCGAAGCTGAGGTCGATCTTCAGGGCGCGAATGTCGGAATAGACCTGGTTGGCGGCCGACGCGTCGACGCCTTCGAGCTTCTTCAGGATCTCGTTCCGCTTGTTCACGTAGCCCTCGTAGAGCTTGTAATGAGCCTCCACCGATGCCCGCGAGATGCCGTCCATCTCGAGAAGCTCGGGCTTGAGCTCGCGGGCGGCAATTTCCTCGTGGTTGAAGACCAAAGTGGCCATGCGTCTCCCTTCCGCCTCTCCGTCGTTCGTGCCGGCGAGAGCTTATCGTTCTGCGGGTGTCCGAACGGCGCGCGCTCGTCACCGGCGGCACCGGGCGTATTGGGCGTGCGATCGCAGCCCGGCTCGAGACTGATGGCTTTCGAGTCCTCGCGGCGGCCCGGAAGGACGGCGACCTCTCGAGGGCCGAGGATGCCCGGGCGCTCGTCGAGCGCGCCGTCGCCGAGCTGGGCGGCCTCGACCTCGTGGTCAATGCGGCCGGCGAGGGCTTCGAGCCCAAAGCGGTCGAGGGGGTGGACGAGCCCGAGTGGGACGCTGCGTTCGGCGCGACGGCGAAGGGAAGCTTCTTCGTCACCCAGGCAGCGGCCCCCCACCTGCGCCGCTCGGAGCTCGGCCTCGTCGTCATGATCGAGGACGTCGCCGCCTACCAGCCCTGGCTCTCCTTCGCGCCCCACTCCGCGGCCAAAGCAGCCCAGGCGATGCTGACCAAGGTGCTGGCGCGCGCGCTCGCGCCCGACATACGTGTGTGCGGAATCGCTCCGGGGCCGGTCGCCGTCGAGCCCGGCCAGGAGGAACGACGCGCCGCCGAGACGCTGCTGGGGCGCATCGGCTCCCCGGACGACATCGCCGCCGCCGTCGCCTACCTCGTCGGTGCCGGCTTCGTCACCGGCACGACGCTGGTGGTGGACGGTGGCCGCCTGCTGAAACCGTAGGCGCTTGCGCTTCGTATCAAGCGGCGATATGCCTGTGGCGATGGCGACAGCCGAAACCGACGGTCGTCTCATCGAGCGCATCGGCCGCGGCGATCGAGAGGCGTTCAACCAGCTCTACCGGCGCTTCGCCCGCCCGGTCCTCGCCATGGCGCTTCGGCAGCTGGGCGACAACGGGCGCGCTGAGGACGCGGCGCAGGAGACGTTTGCCGCTGTCTGGCGCTCCGCCCGGAGCTACCGGGCCGAGCGGGGGTCCGGGTCGGCGTGGCTCTATGCGGTCGCCCGGCACGCGATCATCGACCGCGCCCGCCAGCGCCGCGAGCAGGTCGCGGAGGTCCCCGAGGAGGCCTCGGCTGACGCCGGCCCCGCCGAGCGCGCGGAGGAGTCGTGGCTCACGTGGCGCGTGCACGCCGCGCTCGAGCAGCTGCCGGAGCGCGAGCGCGTCGTCATCGAGCTCGGGTACTGGAGCGGCCTCTCCCAGGCCGAGATCGCCAGCTACCTCGATGTCCCCCTCGGCACGGTCAAGACCCGCACCCGCACCGGGCTCGCACGCCTTTCCGGGCTCCTGGACGAGGTGAAGTCGTGAGCGGCCCCGACTTCCGCGATCTGGTCGGGGATGACATCAGCCCGGACGAGATGGCCGAGCTCGAGCGCGTCGACCGGCTCCTGCGCTCTGTGCCGCCGCCCCCGTCCGAGGTGCCCGGGACGCTAACCCGCTCGGTCGAGCGCATCGGCACCGAGCGCCGCCTGTGGACTCGGCGCCGCCTTGCCGCGGTCGCGGCCCTGGCGGCCGCCTTGTCGGCGCTCTTCTTCGGCGTCGGCCGCTGGACGGACACCGACGGCGCCCACTACCGCGTGACCGTTCCCCTGCAAGCGACCGCCAGCGCTCCGAGCGCGAGCGGCCTGATCAAGGTCGCCGACCGCGACGAGTCGACAGGCAACTGGGAGCTCCAGCTCCGCGTCTCCGGGCTGCCCAAGCTGTCCGGAGGCGAGTACTACGTCCTCTGGCTCGCGAAGAACGGCAAGTACGTCGCGACGTGCGGAACCTTCAACGTGGGCCGCGGGACGACCACGGTCGACATGACCGTCTCCTACCGGCTCAGCGACTACGACAGTTGGGTCATCTCGAGCCACAAGGAAGACTCCCCGTGGCTCCTGTCCGCCCGGATCCGCACCTAGGCGTTTGACCTACGTGCGCGCGGCCGCCCTTCCGATCGCGGCGGTGTAGCGCTCCGCGACCGCGTCCCAGTCGACGACGTTCCACCACGCCTCGAGGTAGTCCGGGCGCCTGTTCTGGTACTTGAGGTAGTAGGCGTGCTCCCAGACGTCGATGCCGAGGAGCGGCACGTCGTCGTCCATGAGCGGCGAGTCCTGGTTCGCCGTCGAGCGAACTGCGAGGCCGGTGCCGTCGTGGAGGAGCCACGTCCAGCCGCTACCGAAGCGGTTGACGCCGGTCTGGTTGACGAGCTTCTTGAGCTCGTCGAACGAGTCGAACGCGTCCTCGATGGCCCCGCCGAGGTCGCCGGACGGCTCCCCGCCGCCCTCCGGGCTCATGGTCTCCCAGAAGAGCGAGTGGTTGGCGTGCCCGCCACCGTTGTTGCGAACAACGGTGCGCTTGTCCTCGGGGACGATCTCGAGGATCGCGCCGAGCACCTGCTCGATCGGGCTGTCCTCCCATTCGGTCCCTTCGAGGGCCGCGTTCACCTTGTCGATGTACGCCTGGTGGTGCTTGTCGTGGTGGATCCGCATCGTCTGCTCGTCGATGTGCGGCTCGAGCGCGTCGTACGGATACGGCAATGGCGGAAGCTCGTAGGCCATGGCATCCCTCCTCCTTCGAAGAAGTCCCGCCCCGGATGCTATCTCCGCGAGACGGGCTAGGGAGCCACGCGGCCGGCGGCCACGAAGGCTTCGTGCGTGAGCGGCATCAGCTGCTCGAGAAAACTTTCGGCGGCGGCGGCGTACTGCCGAATTTCATATTGAGCGGCCTCGTGGTTCCGCAGCGAGCAGAAGTGCATGAGACTCCGCGGGTTGCAGCTCCAGAAGTACTTCGTGTACGTCGAAAGCGGAAGGACGGTCCGCGCCACCTCCTTGGCGATGTCTTGCTCGAGCAGGCGCTCGTACGTTTCGAACGCTCGCGCGGCGTTCTCTGCGATCTCGCGGCGCGTTGCCTCCCTCGTTTCCTCGTCGACCGGTTCGAAGCTGTAAGAGCCTGGCTTTCCAACCTGTGTGCGAACGTACTCCGGCACGTAAAACTCCGCGTCCATCTTCGAGTAGCGACCGCTCCATTCGTTGTAGGAGTGGCCGGCTCGGTGGCGGTGGTGCTCTCGTACGACGAAGAGCGGAGCCTTGACGAGGAAGCGGAAGTAGCCATGCTCAAAGGGACTTCCGTGCCTTTCACGCATGAGGAACCGAATGAGCCCGGAGTCCCGGTCGCTCATTTCCTGCGACGCCTGGTTGAACGAGACTCGTGCGCCGTTCACAACGGCGAGGTCCGAGGCGAGGGCTCCGTCGAGCGCGAGGAACCCATGGTCGAGGACCGAAACGACGTTCTCTTGCTCCACAATCTCCGCGATCGTCACTAGACCGAGTCTAATGCCAGGGCCGGAGGTGGCCGACTCATGATCTACGCTGCAAGACATCCGGGGGTCATGACGTCCTTTTCATCGTGATCAAGAAGCTCGCCGCGGTCTGCATTCCGCTTGCCTGCGTGCTCGTGGTGGCCCCGTCGGCCGGGGCCGCGCGCACGAAGCCACTGCCGGCGCTCACACCTGTCCGCACCGACGCTCTCACGCGCGCGCTCGCGCGCGGGCAGCTGACCGAGGCGCAGTACGCGCTCGAGCGGGCGCGCTCGCTCTTTCGCCCGGGTGCCGTGCGCCGCGAGTTTGGCGACGTCGCCAAGCCCTCGCCTCACGACGCGACCCCGATCCTGCGCGATCTCGCCGTCCGCTTCCGCTTCCTCTCACCGGCCGACCGCGCCGTCGCGCGCGGCATCCTCGCCAACAGACAGCACGTACGAGGACGAGCACCATTACCCGGAAACCGCCCTCATGGCGTCGGCTTGCGACAGCACGCTCCCCCTCTGCTTCCACTGGGACGAAAATCCGGCTGACGCCGATGCACCCCCCGGCGCCGACGGCGTGGCGGCCACGATTCCCGCCGACGTTCAGGCAACCATGGACACCTTCGCCGACGTCTGGGGCCTGGAGATCGACACCTACGGATTCCTCCCGCCGCTGCCTGACGCGACGTCGACCAATGACGAGGGCACGGATGACACCGACATCTACCTTGCCGACCTGGGCGGGGATACGTTCAAGCTCTTCGGCTACTACACGACAGACGACCCGAACGCTTACGACCCCGACTATCCGTTCTACGACGTGTCGGCTTACTGTGTCGTGGACGAGGACTTCGCGGCGGCGCAGTTCGGGAACTCCCAGACTCCAGAAGAGTTTCGCGACGTGACCGTCGCGCACGAGTTCTTCCACGCGGTCCAGTTCCACTACGACTGGTTCGAGGACCTCTGGCTGATGGAAGGAACGGCGATGGTCATGGAGGGGCAGTTCCGGCCGGACGTCAAGGACCGCATCCGTTACCTCGACGACAGCACGTTCACTTCGCCGCCCACCCCTGTCGACCGCAGCGCGGGCGGCTTCGAGTACGGCGCCTGGATCTTCTGGCGCTTCCTGATCGAGGACCGCGGCGAGCTCGCCAACCCGCTGATCATTCGCCAGATCTGGGAGCGCGTCGCCGCCGCGAGCACGGACACCGACGGTCCGGGGCCCGACACGGTCGCGAGCGACCAGTACTCGCTCCAGGGGACGAGGAACGTCCTTGCTTCGCGCGGGCTGGTCTTCAAGGACGTCTTCAAGCACTTTGCGTGGGTGAATCGCATCCCGGCCTCCTTCTACCAGGAGGGCGCGGACTACCCGATCGCGGTTGCACCCGCCAGCTACACGCTCGGGCCCTCGCGTCTGACGACGGACTGGCACTCGTACAAGCTGAGGCACCTCGCCTCCCGGTACGTCGTCTTCAAGCCGAGCGCCGGCGGCTCGCCCACCATGCACATCCGAGTTCGCGTCAATTTGCCCAACATCGGCTACGCGCCGGCGGCAACCCTGCTCGTTCGCAACGTGGGCGGCACGTTCAACGTGCGTCCGATCAAGCTGGACTCCGCCGGGAACGGAAGCCTAGTCGTGTCCTTGGGCCGCGGCTCGATCAAGGAGGTCGACCTCGTCCTCACCAACGCGAGCACCCGCATGAGCTGCTGGCGCGACACGTTCTACTCGTGTGCAGGCGTCGGCCTGGACGACCTTCGTACCTACAAGTTCCGCGCGACCGTCTCCTGACCCACGAGCACCAACCCGCAGCGGGTTAGGGTGAGCGCCTGCGTGTTCCCCGCTCTTCGCCGCTCGGAAACCCGAGGTCGTGCTTCGGGTGGCGAAAGGGGCTAGGGCTAGATGCTAGGAGCCCAGAGAGCGCCGGGCCTGGGGCCGGAACGGTCGCCGTCGCGATGGCGGAAGCGGAAGACGCCGTGGTCGACGAGGTCGTCGATGCGGGACTTCATGCGGGCGTACATCTCGTCTGCCTGGGCCCGTGTCAGCTCGCCCTCCTTGACCAGCTGATCGAGCTTCTTCTTCGCGTCCGCGAGGATGGCCTGCTTCAGGCCGTCGACCGACTTGTTCTGCGCCTTGGCGACGTCGGCGAGTGACTGCCCGTTGTTGAGGCGGGTCATCAGCTGCGCCTCGGTCAGGCCCAGATAATCGGCCGCGGCCGAAAGCTTCTCTCCGAACAGCGGCGGGCCGCCGTGGAAGTGGTCGAAGCGCCCGGGGAAGAAGGGGCCGAAGAAGGGCGGATAGTCACCCGAGTTGATGCGCGCCTTCAGCTCGTCGGCCTGCGCCTTCGTGATCTTGCCGTCCTTGAGCGCGGCATCGACCTGGTCGATCGCGGCGGCCTTGGTGGCGTCCTCGAGCTTCTGCGACGAGACGCCGAGGTGCTTGGCAACCGAGTCGAAGAACGACCGGGCCGGATTCGACGAGCCCTGCGATGCCGCGATCGCAGCCCCGCCTCCGGCAATGACGGCCAGAGCGGCGACTGCGATCGCGACGATCTTCCTCGATCTGAATCTCATGTCCGCATCTAAGACACCTTCTCTAAGACGGGTCTAAGAACGGGCTAAGAATTGGGTCGAGTCGTGAGCTTCACCGAGACCGTGTGGCTGCTTCCTCCGCGCGTGTAGGTGATTGACACGGTGTCCCCGGGCTTCTTCGAGCCGATCGCGCTCGTGAGCGCGCCGGCCGAGGTGACCTTGGTGCCGTCGACCGCGGTGATGACATCACCCACTCGCAGACCGGCCAACGACGCGGGCGTCCCGGTGCGGACCTGCGTGACCCGGACGACGCCGGTCTGGTCGTAGACGCCGACGCCGAGATAGGCGTGCTCGGCCTTCCCGCTGGAGATGAGCTGGGACACGATCGACTTGACGGTGTTCGACGGGATCGCGAAGCCGACGCCGTCGTTTCCGCCCGAGTCACTCTCGATCTGGGCGTTCACGCCGATGACCTGCCCCTGAGAATTGAGGAGCGGCCCGCCGGAGTTGCCGTGGTTGATCGCTGCATCGGTCTGGATCGAGTCGTTGATGGTGAAGTTGTTCGGCGAGGTCATCTGCCGGTGCAGAGCGCTGACGATTCCGCTCGTCACGGAGTCCTCAAGCCCGAACGGGCTGCCGATGGCGACGACGGCGTCACCGACCGCCACGTCGCTCGAGTCTCCGAGCGTGAGCGGCTGGAGCAGCGACGCGGGCGCGTCCACCTTGATCACGGCGAGATCCGTCGAGGCGTCGCTCCCGACGAGCTCGGCCTTGTAGGTCTTGCCGTTCCAGAACCGGACGGAGATCGACTTCGCCCCGTTCACTACGTGCTGGTTCGTGATGATGTGGCCCTGGGCGTCGTAGACGAACCCGGAGCCCTGGGCCTGGGCGGCCTGGGCGCCGAACGGAGTGGCCGTCTCGGTCGAGACCGTGATCTCGACGACTCCCTTGTAGGTGTTCTGGTAGATGTCGCCGACCGAGAGCGGCGAGGTGTTCGAGGCCGGCTCCGAGCTCCTCACGGTGACCTGGCGCACGATGGTCTGCGTCCCGTCCGAGGAGAGGCCGGCGTAGGTCGCCGCCCCGCCGGCTCCGGCGGCTGCGACAGCCAGGAGCGCTCCGGCTCCCATGATTGTGCGACGGCGGTTCATGACAGTTCCTTTCACTTGACGCCGTCATGCCACCACCGGCGCTTAAGACGAAGGTGAGATTCGGCTAAGAACTGCCTAAGAGAGGCCGCTTCTTACCTTCCTTTTAGACGCAGAGCGCACAATGGACGCATGAAGATCATGGTCGTCGACGACGAACGCGCCGTGCGCGACTCGCTGCGCCGCGCGCTCGAGCTCGAGGGCTACGAGGTCGAGCTCGCGAGCGACGGCGAGGAGGCGCTCTATCGCCTCGGTTCGAACGGCGAGCCCGACGCCATGATCCTCGACGTCCTCATGCCGGGAATCGACGGGCTCGAGGTCTGCCGGCGCATCCGGCGCGAGGGCAACCGGGTCCCGGTGCTCATGCTGACCGCGCGGGACGAGGTCGAGAACCGCGTCGCCGGCCTCGATGCGGGCGCCGACGACTACGTCACGAAGCCCTTCGCCCTCGAGGAGCTCCTCGCGCGCATGCGCGCGCTTCTGCGGCGGACGCCCGGCGGCTCCGGCGAGCTCCTGCGCTTCGCCGACCTCGAGCTCGACCCGGGCACGCGGGAGGTGCGGCGCGCCGGCGCGCTGGTCGACCTGACGCGGACCGAGTTCTCGCTCCTCGAGCTCTTCATGCTGAACCCGCGCCAGGTGCTGACGCGCTCCGTCATCTTCGAGCGCGTGTGGGGATACGACTTCGGCTTCTCGTCCAACTCGCTCGACGTCTACATCGGGTACCTGCGACGGAAGACGGAGGCAGGCGGGCAGCCGCGCCTCATCCAGACGGTCCGGGGCGTCGGCTACGCGCTGCGCGAGAAATGAGCTTCCGCGCTCGACTCGCCCTCGTCGCGACCGCGGCGGTCGCCCTGGCCGTCGTGCTCGCCTCCGTCGTCGTCTACCTCGTCGTTCGAAACCAGCTGCGCGGCACCGTCGACAACGCGCTCAAGGATCGCGCCGCTGAGATCTCCCGCTTCCCCTTGCGGGCGTTCCAGGCCGGCGACAAGGCCTTCCTCGAGAGAGGGCCCGGGCTGGGAGGGGCTCCCGGATACATCCAGGTCGTCACTTCCGACGGAGACACGATCCGCGCGCCCGAAGCGACCGTCCAGCTTCCCGTCTCCGAGCACGTCCTCGAGGTCGCGCAGGGGAAGAGCGGCACCTTCTTCAGCGACGCGCGCGTCTCGGGAGTCCACGTCCGCGTCCTCACCATCCCCGGGAGCTCGGGCTTCGCCGTCCAGATCGCGCGACCGCTTACCGAGGTCGACGACTCGCTCGGGCGCATCCGGCTCTTCCTCATCCTCATTGCCCTCGCCGGCATCGTCGTCGCCGCCATTCTCGGGCTTGCGGTCGCGCGCGCCGCGCTCGCGCCCGTGCGGCGTCTGACGGAGGCAAGCGAGAAGGTCACCGAGACGGGCGATCTCTCCGAGCGGATCGAGGCGCCCGGGCGCGACGAGCTCGGGCGGCTGGCGACGAGCTTCAACACGATGCTCGGCGCGCTGCAGGAATCGACCAGGGCTCAGCGCCAGCTCGTCGCCGACGCCTCGCACGAGCTGCGCACGCCCCTCACGAGCTTGCGCACCAACATCGAGGTGCTGGCGAGCGAGCGCCGCCTGCCCGCGGGCGAGCGCAAGCGCCTGCTCACAGACGTCGTCGACGAGCTCGGGGAGATGACCTCGCTGATCGCGGAGCTGATCGCGCTGGCCCGGGCCGAGCAGCAGCCGGTCGAGCCGGAGGACGTGCGGCTCGACCTCGTCGCAGCAGATGCCGTCGAGCGTGTGCACCGAACTCGACCCGAAATCGTCTTCGCGACGGATCTGCAGGAGTCGCTCATCTACGGCGATCCGCAGACGATCGAGCGGGCCGTCGGCAATCTGATCGACAACGCGGCCAAGTGGAGCCCCGACGGCAGCCGCGTCGAGGTCGGCGTGCGGGACGGGCTCGTCACCGTCCGCGACCACGGGCCGGGAATCGACGCGGAGGATCTGCCCTACATCTTCGACCGCTTCTACCGCGCGCGGTCCGCGCGGGGCATGCCGGGCTCGGGGCTCGGCTTGGCGATCGTCCGCCAGGTGGCCGAGGCGCACGGAGGCGAGGTCAAGGCGGAGGGTGCCGAGGGCGGCGGCACGCTCATGTCCTTGCGCCTGAACGGCCAACGCCCCGCCGACGCGTAGCGCTGGATCTCGAGGACGAGGAGCGCGAGCGCGATCGGCACCGTCGCCGGCAGCGTGTCGGTGACGAGGAAGAAGAGCGAGGACGCGGAGGCGAACACGGCGACGAGCAGCGCCGCCGTGCCGCGGCGGCGGGCTTCGAACGCGACCACTGCGCCCAACCCCGCCGCGACGAAGAGGTCGGCGTACTCCATCGAGGCCGTCCCGAGCACGACGCGCTGAAACTGCAGGTGCGGGCCTAGGACCGGTGTCGCCTCCACGATCGGCCGGCTCGCCTCCTCGAGCCGGTGGGCGAGCGCCACCGAGAGATCGAACGCTGCCCAGATGCCGATGCCGATCTTGGCGACGGTGCTCGGGAGAATGGCGGCGACCACGACCGCGAGCGCAACAGCGGACAGCGCGACGAGCACGAGCGCACCCGCCTCTCCCGCCGTCCCGTGCGCATCCGCCCAGGCGAGCGCGAAGAGCGCGGGGACGAGGAGCACGAGCGCCGGGTGATGCACACGTGCAGCCCAGCCGATTCCGACGGCCGCCAGGAGTGGCACGGCGAGGAGCGCGAGCGTCGACAGGCTGTCGGCCAACGCGGTTGCGACGGCCGGGATGAACGTGGCCGCGGTGAGCGCCGCTACGGGGACAACGACCAAGAGCCAGTGCGCGCGCAGAGCCTCGAGCCAGCGCGCTCCGACCGCGCGGGGGAGCAGGACGACCACGGCCTGCGCGAGACCGAGGCCGCAATACCACGCGTAGGCAGCTGCGCTCATGTCCTTTCGTACACGATCGCGCCGTTAAGCGCCGGTTAAGACGGCCTCCAGCCTGCATCCGCGACCGCGTGGCCAAGCCTATTCAAGAGCGGGAACACCAGACAGGAGGTCTCATGAAACGACTTGTGATTGCAGCCGCTCTCCTCGCCGCGACGCTCGCCGCGGCCGGGTGCGGCGGCTCCTCAACCAACGGCAGCTCCGGGACGGCAACCACCGCGAGCGGCAGCTCTGCCGGATCCGGCTACGGCTACGGAGGCGCCTCACGCAGCACGACGACCCAGTCCTCGAGCGGTCAGACGACGATCGCGGTCAAGAGCTCCTCGCTCGGTCAGATCCTGGTCGACGGCAAGGGCATGACCCTCTACCTGTTCGAAAAGGACACGGGCACGACGAGCACCTGCAGCGGCTCGTGCGCAGACTTCTGGCCGCCGGTGACGACGACCGGAACCCCAACCGCGGGCCAAGGCGTCATGGCGGGGAAGCTCGGTACGACGATGCGAAGCGACGGCAAGACGGAGGTCACCTACAACGGGCACCCGCTCTACTACTACGTCGGAGACAAGAAGCCCGGCGACATGACGGGCCAGGGACTCAACGCGTTCGGGGCCCTCTGGTACGTCCTTTCGCCTGGAGGAAAGGCAATCGTCGGTTAAGAGCCCGTCTCAAGATGAAGACCTGAGCCCCATTTCGAAACGAGCTCTAAGCGAGCCGTTACGCTGGCCCGGTGCAGCTGCCGCGCGAAGTGGCGGTCATCGGCGCCGGAACGATGGGTGCCGGAATCGCTCGCGTCTTCGCAAACGCCGGCGCCTCGGTGCGGCTCTCCGCCCGCCGCGAGGAGAGCCTCGAGGCGGCGCGGGAGCGATTGGGCGAAGCTCGCGTGCTTGCCACGACGTCGCTCGACGCAGCGCTCGAGAACGCCGAGCTCGTGGTCGAGTCCATCGTCGAAGAAGTGGAGCCGAAACGAACCGTCCTCGCGCGCGCGGAAGCCCTCGCGGCGCCCGGCGCGATCCTGACCACGAACACGTCCTCGCTTCAGCTGGCGGCGATCGGAGGAGGTCTGAAGAGCCCGGAGCGTTTTGCAGGCCTCCATTTCCTCAATCCACCCGAACTGGTCGAGCTTGTCGAGATCGTCGGCGCAGACCAGACCTCGCCGGAGACCCTGGAGAAGCTGACCGGCTGGCTCGAAGAGCTCGGCAAAGCGCCGATCGTCGTGCGCCGCGACGTTCCGGGCTTCGTTGTCAACCGCCTGCAGTACGCCCTGCTCAGGGAGGCTTACGCGCTCGTCGACGCGGCCGTCTGCTCCTTCGCAGACGTCGACCGTGCCGTCACGCATGGCCTCGGCGCGCGCTGGGCGGCGATCGGGCCGTTCGAGACGATGGACCTCGCCGGGCTCGACGTGCACGCGGCGGTCGCGGCAAACCTCTGGCCCGAGCTCTCGAACACGACAATGCCTTCCCCGTCGATCGCGAAGGCGCGGCAGAGCGCCCACGGGCTTCGCGGAGACACGTCTCCCGAGACCCTCAGAGAGCGGCGAAACCGCGTCCTACGCGGGCTGCCCGGTTTGCGAGACGGGCCGGGCCACGCCTAGCGCAAAGTCGCCGGCGTCGTCCGTCCACCAAGCATCGAGGCGAAGCCCAGCCTCCGCGAGCTCCCGCTCGGCGCCCTCGCGGCGGAACTTCGTCGAGATCTCGGTTCGGAGAGTCTCGCCCTCGGCGAACTTGACCCTGAGAGCGATGGCGGGCAACGTTACCGTTTGCGGCACGAGCGAGCGAACGGCCATCTCCATCCGCTCGAGCTCGGGATTCCAGGTCGCTTCGGGCCGAAAGCGCTCCGGCCGGAAATCGGCGCCGAGCTCGCGGTTGAGGACGAGGAGGAGGTTCGCGATCAGCTGAGCCGAGATCCCCGCCTCCTCGTTGTAGGCCGCCACGATTCGGTCGACCGGCTTGACGAGGTCGAGCCCGAGCAGAAGGGCACTCTCGCCTCGAAGGGCGCCCACGACAGTCGTGAGGAGCGCGGCCCGGTCGTCGGGGTCGAGCCCGCCGATGGTCGAGCCGAGGCAGAGCACCAAGGTCTGCTCCAGAGGAGCGGGAAGCTGCCGCTCGAAGTCGCCGACGAGGCCGACGACCTCAACGTCCGGATAACGAGCGGCAAGGTCGGCCCCGGCGGCCGCGAGCGCCGTCTCGCTGACATCGATGGCCACGAACCGCTCGAGCCCGGTGAGAGCATCGAGGAGGATCCTCGTCTTCACCGACGAGCCGGGGCCGAGCTCGACGACGGTGCGCGGCCGCGTCAACGCGGCGATCTCCCCGGCCCGTGCCTCGAGGATCGCCCGCTCGGCTGTCGGCAGGTAGTAGTCCGGGAGCTGCATGATCCGCTCGTAGAGCTCAGAGCCGCGTGCGTCCCAGAGCCAGCGCGAGCGCATCCGCTTGGGGCGCGCCGTCAGGCCGTCCCTGGCTTCGCAGCGGAGCTGGTCGGCGAGCTCGTCCGCGCCGAGCAGTCGCTCGAGGCGAAAGCTCAACCCGGAACGTCGAGGCCGTGCCGCTCTGCCTCGGCCCGAGCTTCTGGATACCCGGCGTCCGCGTAGCGCGCGACCCCGAGCGCGGGGTCGGTCCAGAACACGCGCCGGATCTTGCGCTCGGCCAGCTCGCTGCCGTCCGCAACGACGACCATGCCCGAGTGGATCGACCGCCCCACCCCGACGCCGCCGCCATTCCCGATCGCGACCCAGCTCGCTCCCTGCGCGGCGTTCAGGAGCGCGGAGAGAACAGGCCAGTCGGCGATCGTGTCGCTGCCGTCGCGCATGCCTTCTGTCTCCCGCGTCGGCGAAGCGACCGAGGCCGGGTCCATGTGGTCTCGGCCGAGGGCCAACGGCCCGCACTCGCCCGAGCGGACGAGCTCGTTCAGCGCGAGAGCGACACGGTCACGTTCCCCGAGCCCCAGCCAGCAGATCCGCGCGGGCAGCCCCTGGAGAGGGACGCGGTCCCGTGCGAGCTCGATCCAACCGCGCAGCGAGTCGGTGCCCACGACCTCCATGACGACGTCCTCGCTCTTGCGCAGGTCGTCAGCATCGCCGCTGAGGCAGATCCATCTGAAGGGCCCGACGCCGCGGGCGAAGATGGGCCGGACGTAGGCGGAGACGAACCCGGGGATCGAGGCGGCGTCGCCGACCCCGTGGGCGACGGCCTGCGCGCGGATGCCGTTCCCATACTCGAACACGACTGCGCCCCGCTCGCGATAACCGAGCATCGCCCGC
The DNA here is from genome assembly GCA_036506555.1 of Gaiellaceae bacterium. Taxonomy (GTDB): domain Bacteria; phylum Actinomycetota; class Thermoleophilia; order Gaiellales; family Gaiellaceae; genus JAIBJP01. The sequence goes on along the minus strand of DASXRO010000138.1, from coordinate 18,135 downwards.
ACGTGAGCCGTGAGCGAGTCGAAGACGGCGCCGCGGAAGGCCGGATCCTCCGGATCTGCTTCGGATGCTTCAGCGGCCGTGGAGCCGCGCGGGACGTATCCACGCAGCGGGTCGTGGGCAGCGGTCTGGTCGGTGACGACGTCGAACTCGACGCTCTCCGCGAGCAGGCGCGGCACGACATCCGCGGCGTTGCCTAGAAGGGCAACGGTTCCCGGGCCGGCCGGATCGAGATGCGCCGCGAGCGCCTCCTCGTAGTCGGCGACGAGGTCGACCCACCCGTCGCGGAGCCGCCGCTCCGCCCGCACGGGGTCGACTTCGACGACGAGCGCCCGTCCACCGTTTTGCGTCACCGCGAACCCCTGCGCTCCTCCCATCCCTCCCAGGCCCGCCGTGAGCACGCGCTTCCCGGCGAGCGAGCCGCCGAAATGAGCTCCGACTGCGCGGAACGTCTCGTATGTGAAGCCGAGGATGCCTTGCGTCCCGATGTAGAACCAGCCCGCGGCAGTCATCTGCCCGTACATGGTCAGGCCGGCGTCCTCGAGCCGGCGGAAAGAGTCCTCGTCGGACCAGGCCGGGACGACCATCGCGGTCGAGATGAGGACCCGGGGCGCGTCCGCATGCGTCGGGAGGACGGCGACAGCCTTGCCGGACTGGACGACGAGCGTCTCGTCGGGGCCGAGCCGCTCGAGGGCGGCGATGATCGAGCCGAGATCCGGCGCGCTGCGGGCAGCCCGGCCGCGGCCCCCGTACACGACGAGCGACTCGGCGTCCTCGGCGACCTCAGGGTCGAGGTTGTTGAGGAGGCAGCGGAGCGCTCCCTCCTGCTCCCAGCCGCGACAGCGGAGCGCGCGTCCCCGGGGAGCGCCGCGGAAAGCGGTTTCGAGCACGCGCCGATCGTATCCGGGCGAGAGCCGCCGCCTCGCGGCGGCTCTCGCCCTGCGCCGCCCGAATTCCTAGCCGGAAGGTGCGACGAGGACCGTGACTGTCCGCTCTTCGCGCGGGCTCCGCTCTTCCCACGGTCTCGCGTACCGGAATGTCAGCGTGACCTCGCCTGGGCCCGAGGCACGGAAGCGGAACCGCTGTACGGCGGGGCCGCCAACGCTGCCCGACGCACCTTCCCATTCGTCCTTGAGCAGCGCGACGACGCCGTGCGCGTCCTCAGGAGTGGACAGTTCCCACCGAAACCCGCTCGTGGGTACAGCCTCGAGTGGCACGTCGAACGTGTCACCGACACCGACCTCGATGACCGGGCTGTCAGGTTCCGGGCTCATCTCGAAGCAGGCATCGAGTCGTGAGGCGGGCTGCTATGCGTACCACTGCGTGCGGCGATACCCCAGAACGGATACGTCGAGTCAATCGCGCACTGGCCGTAGGCGATCATGAAGAACCCCTTGTCACCCCAGGCCGGCCCCCAGCTGTTCTTGCAGATCCAGCAGTGCTGCCGGTCGTCGTACCCGATCACGGATACACAGTGCAAGCCCGCGAGGCTTCCGGCGCGACATGGTGGTAGACGCCGCTGCTGTAGGCGAAGAAATCGTCGTGCACCTCGAAGACCGCCATCACGGGACCGACGTGGGCGAGATAGCGCTTGCGCTGGTCGACGTCGAAGGTCGTGACGTGGTTGCGGACGCGAATCGCCTCGCCGTTCCGTTGGGCGCAGGTCGTGCAGGGCATGTTGTGGTCCTGGTAGGGGAAGCACGTCTCGTGCGCGATCCCCTTGTTCAGTAGACAGGTCACCGCGGAGTCCGGCCACCAGCCACCGCAGCTTCCGCCGCCGCAGAACAGGAGCTCGGCCTCAGAGAGGTCGAAGCTCACGTTGTGCTCGATCAGGATCATCGACTCGAGCGTCGACGTCGTTCCGAACGCGACACAGGAGCCGCAGCCCCCTTGATCCTTGATGGGGGTGACGTTGTTGCGCCCGCGCCGCATCCGCCAGTCGACCTTCGTGGCGAGAGTGCGGATCTGCTCGCGGATGGTCTCGACGATGCGATCGTCGAGCTCGAGTCCCTCGGCGCTCCGTGCGCTTGCGCCCCGCCCTCTCGTCCTCGTCCGCGGGACCGTCACCCTCGTTGTCCTCGAGCCGAAGCCCGCGGAACTCAGCGACGACGCGCGCCATGTTCGGCTTCGGGCGCTCGCGGAGCTCTGCGAGCCGGCGCTCGTCGAGGATCACCCCCAGCCGTCGAGTCCGCTGCTCCCCCGAGAGTTTCAAGAGAGGATGGTCGGCCGCCTTCCAGGGAGCCTTGTTCTTGTTGATCTCAGACCTGATCTCCTTGAGTTCGACCTCAGGCGCCTAACCCGCTCCTTTCTCCCCGGTCTGAAGCATGCGAAAGGACGAGTGCCGCCAATGCGTTCACTCGCTCCGGAACCGAGGTCAGTCGATTAACCGGCCCTCGTGCAATGGCCGGAGGAGGCCGCAGCAACGATTCGCGGCCCAGCATGTGCGGCTGCCCTTCGTTGCTGGGGCGAGGCTAACCCGGCCGGCATGCGAAAGCAAGCCGCAGCGGGCGGCCGTACCGGCGCTCAGACCGTGTCGTCTTCGGGGGGCACGGCGCCCAGCGTGTAGCGACTGGCGACGTCTTCCAGTTCCTGTTCGTCATCGAGCTCGTCGCTCACGGTCCAGGTCGCGCCGCTTTCTTCGAGAAGCTTCCGCAGATCTCCGACTTTCATCTCTTGCCTTCCTTCGTCGCAATGTGGAATCGCCGGCTAGGCGACCACCCGCAGGGGACTGCGCACTTCTCGTGATACCTCCCCGGTCGGACAGTTGGTAGTCCCTGGAATGGTGGTTGCTGGCACGCGTTCCTTCGGATACGGGGCGTCGTGATCTAGGCGTCGTACCTTGAGACGATCGTAACGCCGCGGTCATGGATCCCGGCGTGCTCACTGCCTTTCTCGCGCCGTTCCTTCCCGACGCCGAGCGAGTCCCGCCGAATCCTCCTACGCCGACGCGGTGGCCTCCAGCGGAGCGGGCGCGACGGCGATGAGCTTTTCGAGCAGCCTTCGGTCTCCCTCGACTTTGACGAGATCGAGCCGCCGGTCGACGAACATGTGGTAGATCGCCTGCGGGTCGCCTTCGACGAGGACGTCTGGATCCTCGATTGACCCGTCCTGCACCTCGCCGTCGACCAGAGAGGCGATCTCCTCGCCGACGTGAAACTCGATGCGGCCCGGCGGCGCGAACGGCGCGAGCACGATGTCCACCGCATTCGCGAGCCAGCCCTCGAACAGCTCGTCCTCGGCGGTGGGCGGCCCGAGCGACCGGGCGCCCCACAACGCCAGCTCCCGCATCGCGGGTCGCAGCTCGCGCCCGTAGACCGTGAGCTCGTAAACCCGCGATGCCGCCGGCGGAGGCAGCCTGCGCTTCGAGACGATCCCGGCTGCCTCAAGGTCGCGCAGACGCGACGCGAGGATGTTCGTTCCGATGCCGGGAAGGCCGTCGGCGAGGTCGGTGTAGCGCTTGGGACCGTGCATCAGCTCGCGCACAACGAGCAAGGCCCAGCGCTCGCCGACAAGGTCGAGCGCGTGAGCCATCGGACAGTACTGCTCGTAGTGCTTCGGCACAACTGCATTGTAGCGAGAGCGCTTGCTGTTGTGAAGGTTCTACTTGCTTTACGCAAGTCGTATCTGGTAAGTTGCAAGCCTTGACTACCAAAGCGAAAGGAAACCCCACGAGATGGTGACTTCGGATCAACGCAAGTGGCTGGCGCTCGCGCTCCTGAGCGTCGTGCAGTTCATGGTCGTCCTCGACATCGCGATCGTGAACGTCGCGTTGCCCTCGATCAAGGTCGACCTCGCGTTCTCGCAGGAGAACCTGCAGTGGGTGATCAGCGCGTACGCGCTCGTCTTCGGAGGCTTCTTGCTCCTGGGCGGCCGCGCGGCTGACCTCCTTGGACGCCGGCGCATCTTCCTCGGGGGCGTCGTCGTGTTCACGGTCGCATCTCTCCTCGCCGGCCTCGCGTGGTCGGAGGCGTCGCTGATCAGCGCTCGCGTCTTCCAGGGGCTCGGCGCGGCAATCATCACGCCCGCAGCGCTGTCGATTCTCTCGACGACCTTCGTCGAAGGGCGGGAGCGGAACATCGCGCTGGGCGTGTGGGGGGCCGTGGGCGGTTTCGGCGCCGCGGCCGGAGTCCTGCTCGGCGGAATCCTCACTGACGCTCTCAGCTGGGAGTGGATCTTCTTCGTCAACGTCCCGGTCGGCGTGATGGCCTTCGCGCTGGCGCCCTTCCTGCTCGCGGAGAGCCGCGACGCGCGCGTGAAGAGATTCGACGTCCCGGGCGGGGTACTCGTCACCGGCGGGCTCTCCTCGCTCGTCTACGCAATCACGCAGGCGGGTCAGAAGGGCTGGCTCTCGGGCGAGACGCTCGGCGTCTTCGCGGCATCGGTGGTCCTCCTTGTCGGCTTCGTCGCCTGGGAGCTCCGGCATCCGGAGCCGCTCATGCGTTTCGGCCTTTTGCGCACCCGGACGGTCAGCGGTGCGAACGTGACCGGCTTCATCCTCGGCACGGCGATGTTCGCGATGTTCCTGATGCTCACGCTGTACATGCAGCAGGTGCTCGGCTACTCCCCGATGAAGACCGGGGTCGCGTACCTGGCAGTCGCCGGAACGGCGATCCTGTGGTCGGCGGTGGCCGGACAGCTCGTCACCCGGATCGGCGTGAAGCCGGTGCTCGCGCTCGGCATGGCACTCCTCACGGCCGGCCTCGTGTTCTTCACGCAGGTCTCGGTCGGGGGCTCGTACGTAGGCGATCTGCTCCCCGGCTTCCTCCTGATCGGCATCGGCCTCGGCTTCTCCTTCGTGCCGGTTTCGATCGCCGCGCTGGCCGGCGTTCAGGCCGCCGAGGCGGGTCTCGCGTCCGGCCTGATCAACACCTCGCAGCAGATCGGGGGCGCGCTCGGCATCGCGGCGCTCTCGACGATCGCCACATCGCAGACGAGTGATGCGATCGCGTCCGGCACAGCGGTTCCTGACGCGCTCGTCCACGGCTTCTCGACCGCGTTCCTTGCGGGCGTGGTCATCGCCGGGCTAGGCGTCGTGGCCGCGCTGACGTTGATCCGCCGGGAGGAGCTGGAACAGCCGCAGGAAGTCGAGCCGGCGTTCGAGCTGGCCGCCTAGAGCATTCGTGGGGGGACCACCGGGTTCCCCCCACGAATCCATCCTGTTGGCTGTTAGTCCTCGTATTCGTCGTGACGCCGCCACCAGGTGTACCGCGGCGTCTGCGGGTATCCCGCCGGGGAATCCTCCCAGTCCTCCTGCCGGCCGAGCGGCGTCAGGTCCAAGAAGGTCCAGACGCTGCCCAATGCCTCGACGCCGCGTCCGGTGGTGAAGTACGTCCGGTACACGTCGTCGCCGTCGCGGAAGAAGACGCTGAGACCGAACGTCTCTCCCTGATCGGTCGTCACGCCGAAGTCGTCGTTGAAGTCGCTCTGGGCGGAGGAGAACCACGGGATGTCCCAGCCCATGCGCTTCCTGTAACGCTCGATGTTCGCGAGCGGCGCGCGGGACACGAGGACGAACGTCGTATCGCGGGCATGGAGGTGGGCGAGGTCTCCGATCTGGTCGACGAACATCGAGCAGCCGGGACAGCCCGCCTCCGGCCAGCCTTCGACGTCGGGGGCGAACATGAAGTGGTAGAGGATGAGCTGCCGTCGCCCCTCGAACAGGTCGAGCAGGCTCGCGTTACCGTCCGGGCCCTCGAAGACGTAGTCCTTCTCCATGATGACCATCGGCTGCCGCCGGCGCTCTGCAGCGAGCGCGTCCCGCGCGTGCGTGGCTTCCTTTTCCTTGGCGAGTAGCGTCTCGTGTGCCGCTTGCCACTCGGCAGGCGACACGACCGTCGAAACCTGCATCGTGTTCTCCTTCCTGGCGAGCGCTAGACAGGCGCCGTCGCCCTGGGCATGCAACGAGTCTAGTCGGCTGCAGTAAGGCGAGCCGTTTGTTGGCGGAAGGGGCTCGCCATCCCTTTTTTGGTGCGCCGATTCCTAAAGATTCCTGCACAAATCACCGATGTGGGGCGCATGAGCGTCTACCGCCCGGACAGCCCCCGGTCCCCCTCGGCGTCGCCGCGCTGGATCGACCGCTGGCTGGCCGCCTGTAGCGAGCTCGCCGAGCTCGAGCGCTCCAACCCGATGACGGACGCCGTCATCGACGAGATCGACGGACGAATGATCCGCATCGGCGACAAGTGGTTGGCCGATTTCGCGTCCTGCAACTACCTCGGATTCGATCTCGATCGGGAGATCATCGCGAGCATTCCTGAATACATCGAGAAGTGGGGAACGCACCCGAGCTGGTCACGCATGCTCGGCAGCCCCGTGCTCTACCCCCAGATCGAGGAGCGTCTGATCGAGCTCCTGGGATGTGAGGACGCACTCGTCATCCCGACGATCACCCTGATCCACCTGTCCGTGATCCCGGTCCTCGCCGGGGACGGAACGATCTTCGTCGACAACCGGGCGCACAAGACGATCTACGACGGTTGCCAGTTCGCGTCCGCGCGCGGGGCGACCGTGAAGCGCTTCCGGTTCGAGGACCCGGACGATCTCGAGCAACTGCTTGCGCAGGACCGCTCGACAACGCGGTTGATCTGCATGGACGGGGTCAACAGCATGACGGGGAACGCTCCCGACCTGGTCGAGTTCGCCCGGATCGCGCGCCGCTACGACGCGATGCTCTACGTCGACGACGCCCACGGCTTCGGGGTGATCGGGGAGCGCAGCGAGGACGAGCCGAGCCCGTACGGCATCCGGGGGAACAGCGTCGTCCGCTACTGCGGCGAGTCGTACGACGGGGTCGTGCTCGTCGGAGGCTTCTCCAAGTCGTACTCGTCGCTGGCAGCGTTCGTGGCCTGCCCGACCGAGCTGAAAGAACTGCTCAAGACGGCCGCGCCCCCCTATCTCTACTCAGGTCCCTCGCCGATCGCCTCGCTGGCGACGGTGCTCGCGGGCTTCGACGTCAACGAGGCCCGCGGCGACGCGATCCGCGCGGATCTGTGGCGCAAGACCGACCAGGTGCTGCAGTGCCTCGATCGGCTCGGCGTCCACACGCCCAATCGTTCCGGCTTCCCGATCGTCGAGGTTCCGCTTGCGCGTCACGAGGACATCGACGCGGCCGGGCGCTTCCTCTTCGACAACGGCGTCTACGTGACGCTGGCCGCCTATCCGCTCGTGCCCAAGACCGAGGTCGGCTTTCGCATCCAGGTGACCGCCGCGAATTCTCAGGCCGAGATCGAGCAGCTCGTCGACACGCTCGGCAAGCTCGCCAATGCCTTCGATCTGCGGCCCGCCAGGCAGGAGTACGCAGCGTGAGCCGCCTCCCCAGAGTCAACTGGGGCGCGCACCTCTGGATCGTCTTCCTCGCCGCGGGCGGCCTGCTCACCGCGGCGTATCTGTGGTTCCCGCCGCTAAAGGCCAGCGGGCCCCTGATCAACCTGCTCGGGCTCTCCTCGTCCGTCGCGATCGCGGTCGGGATCTATCTGCACAGGCCGAAGGCGCGCGCCGCCTGGCTGCTCTTCATCGTCGGCCAGTTCCTCTTCTTCGCGGGCGACCTCTACACCTACAGCTACCCGAAGCTCTTCGGCGTCGAGGTCGAGTTCCCCTCGCTCGGCGACGCCATCTACCTGACCGTCTATCCGGCCCTCGTGGCCGGCCTGCTGCTGCTCGTGAAGCGGCGAAACCCGCGCGGCGACCGCGCCGGCGTCATCGACTCGCTCATCCTGACGGTCGGCGTAGGCCTCCTCTCCTGGGTCTTCCTCGTCGCCCCGAACATCCACCTCTCGGGGCTCACACCGCTCGAAAAGGCGGTCTCGGCCGCTTACCCGCTCGGCGACATCCTGCTCCTGGCTGCGGCGATCCGCCTCGCAGTCGACATGGGCAAGCGCGCACCGGCCTTCTACCTGCTCGTCGCCAGCATCGTCTCGCTCCTGACCGTGGACTCTGCGTACACCTACGCCCTGCTCACCGACGCGTACAACCACCAGCTCAGCTACGACGTCGGCTGGATCGCTTACTACCTCCTCTGGGGAGCGGCCGCGCTCCACCCGTCGATGCGCACGCTCGAGGAGCCTGCGCTCGAGTCACGCACCCGGCTGACGCCGCTTCGCCTCGGCCTGCTCGCCGGGGCCTGCCTGATCGCGCCGGGCGTGCGTTTCTACCAGGAGCTCGGCAACCCCGACACGCTCGTCCTGATCGTGGCCTCCGGCTTGCTGTTTCTCCTCGTGGTCACCCGCATGGCGGGCCTCGTCCGCCAGGAGGCCCGCGCCGCGTCGCGGGAGCTGGCGCTGCGGAGCGCGGGCGTCGAGCTGGTCGCGGCGGCCGGCCGGGAGCAGGTGAACGAAGCCGCCGTCGCAGCCGTGGTCACTCTCGTCGAGAAGCCGGCGAGCGTCCGCCTCGTCCTGCTCGACGCAGACAGCGCCGTCGTCGCGGCCTCATCCGGGGAAGAGGGCGACTGGCCCCTCTCGAAAGCGGCCTGCGCCTGGCTTCGAAGCTCCGCCAAGACCACCCGGCAGCTCGCGCTCGCGCGAGTACCCGAGGAGGCGCGCACCCAGCTTCGCCTCGAAGAGGGTCAAGTCGTGCTGCTCCTGCCGCTCTCGGTGCGTGACGCCGGGCGCGGGTTCCTCGTTCTCTCCTCGGAGGAAGCCGTCCCGCGCGAGCTCGTCGACTCGCTCGAATCGGTCGCCTCGCAGGTGTCGCTCGCCGTCGAGGGAGCATCCCTCGCCGAAGACCTCCATCGGCGCCAGAGCGAGGCTCGGTTCCGCTCCCTCGTGGCCCACTCGAGCGACCTCATCACCGTCCTCGACGCGCACGGCACGGTGACCTACCAGAGCCCGTCCGTCCAGCGTGTCCTCGGCTATCGCGTCGACGACCTCGAGGGGACCGAGTTCGCCCGGCTGCTCAGCGAGTCCGACCGGCCGCGGCTGGCGCAGATCGTTGCCGGCGTTGGCGAGGCCTACGTGGGCGGGGGCGCCGAGACTCACGTAATCGAGTGCTCGCTCAGGCACCGTGACGGCACCTGGCTCCAGTTCGAGGTGCAGCACACCGACCTGCTCCAGGACGAGCATGTTCGCGGCATCGTCCTGAATAGTCGGGATATCAGCGAGCGCAAGGCCTTCGAGGACCAGCTCGCCCACCAAGCCTTCCACGATCCGGTGACGAGCCTCGCCAACCGGGCGCTGTTCGCAGACCGCGTCCAGCACTCCATCAAGCGCTCGAGCCGCGGTGGCCCGGCCATCGGCGTCATGTTCATCGATCTGGACGACTTCAAGACCGTCAACGACAGCCTCGGCCACGCTGCCGGCGACACGGTGCTGCAGGAGGTGGGACGGCGCCTCCAGGGGGCCGTGCGCCCGGGCGACACCGTCGCGCGCTTCGGAGGCGACGAGTTCGCCATCCTGCTCGATGGAATCGTGGACTCGGCGGAGGCCGCGGACGTCGCGGGGCGGATCCTGGGCGTCCTGGAGCTCCAGTACGACATCGACGGCACGCAGGTCTATCCCCGCGCGAGCGTCGGCATCTGCCTGGCCGGCGAAGAGTTCGGCTCGTCGGACGCCGAGGAGCTCCTCCGCAACGCCGACGTGGCGATGTACATGGCCAAGCGGGACAGCAAAGGCAGCTATCGCGTCTTCGAGCCGGCGATGCACGAGCGGGTGGTCGAGCGGCTCGAGCTCCAGGCGGAGCTGCAGCGCGCGCTCGAGCTCGACCAGCTGGAGATCCACTACCAGCCTGTGGTTCGTCTCGATCTGCAAGCCGATTACGGCGTCGAGGCGCTGCTCCGCTGGATGCACCCGACGCGCGGAACCATTCCGCCCCTCCATTTCATCCCACTGGCGGAGGAGACGGGGCAGATCGTCGCCATCGGCCGCTGGGTCCTCCTCGAGGCCTGCCGCCAAGGCGCCCTCCTGCACGAGCGATTCTCGCGGACGCCTCCGTTGACGATCAGCGTCAACCTCTCCGTCAAGCAGCTCCAGTCGGAGACGATCGTCGATGACGTCCGAGCGGCGCTCGAGGAGAGCGGGCTCCCGCCGTCCGCGCTCGTTCTGGAGATCACCGAGTCGGTGATGATGGCCGACACGGACTTGGCCGTGCAGCGGCTGCAAGAGCTGAAGTCGCTCGGCGTCCTCCTCGCGATGGACGACTTCGGAACCGGGTACTCGTCACTCTCCTACCTGAGCCGCTTCCCGGTCGACATTCTCAAGATGGATCGCTCCTTCCTCTCTTCGGAGCACGAGGAGTCGGGGCTGATCGCGGCAATCATCGCGCTCGGAACCAGCCTCAGTCTCGACGTGGTCGCAGAAGGGATCGAGCTGCCCGAGCAGATCGCGTCGCTTCGGGATCTCGGCTGTGATCTCGGCCAGGGCTTCCTGTTTGCCAGGCCGATGAACGAGGAAGCGCTGGTCGAGTACCTCGTCAACGGCGAGCAGGCGACCGGCGAGCCGCGGTCGCATGCAGCATAGCCACGAGGCGCTCGACCGCCCGGGCGGCTTTTCCCGGGTGAACCTGCTCGCGCCGCTGCGTCACCGGGACTTTCGCCTCCTGTGGACGGGGATGACGATCTCGCTCGTCGGCGACGGTGTCTTCCTCGTGGCCATGGCGTGGCAGGCCTATAAGCTCTGGAACGCACCGGCCGCCCTCTCGCTCCTCGGGATCGGCATGACCATCCCGACAATCGCCTTTCTCCTGCCGGCCGGGGTCCTCAGCGACCGGCTCGACCGGCGTTCGCTCATGTTGTGCGCGGACATCGGCCGGGCGGTGGTGATCGCCGCCCTCGCGGTTCTGTCCCTCACAGGGCTCCTCACCTTCTGGGAGCTCATGGTCATCGTCGCCCTCTACGGCGTGGGGACGGCCTTCTTCACCCCCGCATTCGAGGCAATCGTTCCGGACATCGTCCCGGCCGCGGACCTCGCGGCCGCCAACTCGCTCGACCAGTTCGTCCGCCCGATTGCGCTTCGCTTGGCGGGGCCGGCCCTCGGCGGAGCGCTCGTGGCCGGCGTCGGCACGGGCGCCGCCTTCGCCCTCGACGCCGCCTCCTTCGTCGCCTCCACGGTCGCCGTGTTTCTAATGCACCCGCCGGCCCATCCCCGGTCGGAGCATGCCGAGTCATCCGTCAGGGCCGTGAAGGAAGGTCTCCAGTTCGTCCGGCGCCGGGTCTGGCTGTGGGGCACCCTCCTCTCTGCGGCAATCGCCTACCTCGCCTTCATGGGCCCCGCCGAGGTCCTGCTGCCCTACGTCGTCAAGAACGAGCTGCACGCCTCGGCCGGGGACCTCGGGCTCGTGTTCGCCGCCGGAGGAGTCGGTGCCATCGGTGCCGCGCTCTTCATGGGGCAACGCGGCCATCCAAGGCGCGACGTGACGGTCATGTACGCCACGTGGACGGTCGCGACGCTCGCCGTCGCAGGCTACGGGCTGGCGACGGCGTCCTGGCAGCTGATGGTGGCGTGTCTTGCGTTCAACGTGCTCGAAACAGCCGGCACCATCGTCTGGGCGACGATCAAGCAGCGCCACGTCCCGGCTTCGATGCTCGGTCGCGTTTCGAGCCTCGACTGGCTGATCTCGATCGGGCTGCTCCCCCTTTCCTTCGCCCTCACGGCTCCGATCGCCGGCCTGGTCGGCGTGCGAGCCACGCTGATCGGAGCCGCCCTCATCGGCGGCGTGATCACCCTCGGCGCGCTCTTCCTCCCGGGCATGCGTGACATCGAGGGCGTCGACGTGGACGGGCAAAAGGACGCAGCCGCGCTCGACCCCGAGTTCCTCAGACCGCCGGCCCTCGTCGATCTCCGACGCTAATCGGCCTCGCTGCTCGCGGGTCCTCGAGTCTACGCGCCGGGCACTCGGTACTGGACTTGCTCGGCCTTGCGCAGGGCATCCATCGTTTCGTCGACGGTCAGGAGGACTGTCGTTTCGAGCGAGCTGAGCGCGCCGCCGCCGCTAATCGCCAGGGAAACGGCGGCCATGGAAACGTTGTCGGGGGCCTCCCACAGGTTGTAGCCGTCGTGTGTCCCGAAGGCGTACCAGAACCCGTGGAGCTTTCCGCCGACCGACTCGATGTACGACTGGGCGGCCTTTCGGCGGTCCTCCGGGTTGCCGATCAGCCTGGCCCACGTCTCAGGCGTGTAGCTGAACCTCGATAGGTAGAGCGGCATCATCCCTCCCTTCGATAGACGACCAGCGGGAGCCGCCTTAGGCGTCGAAGTATGACCGCTCCGGAAGCACGCGAAGGGCGATTGGGCGAGCGTCGGTGCGAGACCCCTACCATCCTGCGGGTGGGCCCACGCCGTCCAGCACGCGCCGAAATGGTCGGAAGCCTCCTCCGGCCGCCCGAGCTCCAGGCGGCTGTCGAAAAGCGCTCCGACCCCGCCCATCTGGGCGGTATTTGCGACGCCGCGATCGAACGGGTCGTCCAACGGCAGATCGAGATCGGCCTCGATGTCGTCTCTGACGGAGAGTTCCGCCGCTGGATGTTCCTCAATTCCTTCTACGACGCCGTCGAGGGCATCGCGACCGACCGGAGCGCGGTCGAGTTCAGGAACGAACGGGGCGAGACGGTCGTCTTGACCGTGCCCTCGATCGAGGCGCGGCTCGTGAAGGTGGACAGCCCTGCTGCCCGGGAGGCCGCCTTCATGGCACGCCTCACCGATCGTCCGTTCAAGGTCACCTTCCCGGCGGCCTCGATCTTCGTCCATCCCTTCGGGGTCTCGGCCGGCGCGTACCCGACCCTGGACGAGTTCGTCGAGCATGCGATCGCGATCGAGCGGGGGCTCATCGCCGATGCCGTCGAAGCCGGCTGCCGCTACGTCCAGCTCGACTTCCCCCTCTACCCGTACCTCGTCGATGCCGACTGGAGCGCTCGCTTCGAAGCAGCGGGCCACCCCGTCTCGGAGCTCCTGGAGAAGGCCGTCGCCGTCGACAAGGCGATCCTGGAAGGGATCCCGGAAGGCGTGACCACAGCACTTCACGTCTGCCGGGGCAACTACCGCTCGCGGTGGATCTGCGCCGGCTCCCTCGAACCGATCGCCGAGCGCCTCTTCGGCGAGCTCCCCTACGACGTCTTCCTCGTCGAATGGGACGACGTCGGTCGCGACGGCAGTTACCAGTCGGTCCGCTTCGTCCCTGCGGGCAGAGTGGCCGTGATGGGTCTCGTCAGCTCGAAGCGACGGGAGCTCGAGAACGAGGACGAGATGGTACGCAAGCTCGACGAGGCCTCGCGGTACTTGCCGCTCGAGCAGCTCGGGCTCTCGACGCAGTGCGGCTTCGCCTCGGTCATGGAGGGAAACGAGATCGACGAGGAGACGCAGTGGCGCAAGCTCGAGCTCGTCGCGCGGGTCGCGGACCGGGTCTGGCAGGGCTAAGCGGCGCTTGGGCTCGCCCAGCGAAGGCGAAGCTCGAGCGGTCGCCGGAACGCGAAGCCACGGGGCTCGGGCGCTTCCACGATCTCGAGGCCTGCGAGCCGGTCGAGGATCGCCCGCACGGCGATCGGCCCCTGGAGGCGGGCCATGTTGAAGCCCAGGCAGTGGTGGACGCCGAAGCTGAAGGCGAGATGGTGCCTCGCGTTCTCCCTGCGCACGTCGAAGCGGAGCGGGTCCTCGAAGACCTCCGGATCGCGGTTGGCGGCGAGCGTCGAGACGCCGACGAACTCGCCCTCGCCCAGCTCCACGTCCCCGAGCTTCGTCGGCGCCGCCGTCCAACGCTCGATGAAGGCGACGGGCGGGATCAACCGCATCGCCTCCTCGACAGCGTTGGGAACGAGGCCGGGGTCGGCTTGCACGGCGCCCAGTTGATCTGCGTGCTCGAGCAGGAGCAGGACGGCGTTGACGACCATCGACTCGACCGTCTCGATCGCCCCGAAGAGGATCACCCGAAGCTGCGCGACGATCGCCTCGTCCGTCAGCTGCGTCGCCGGATCGTTCGTGACCGCCGACGTGATCGAGTCGTCCGGCCGTTCACGGACCCGCGCCACCTCACCGAGGAGAATCTGGCTGAACGCTTCACGTGCGGCATCGGCACGGCGCTGAGGTTGGGGATCGCCGTCATAGGTCATCGCGCCCGCGAAGGCCTCGTAGAAGCCCTGGATCTTCGGCACGTCGTCGAGCGAGAGGCCGAGGATGTCGCCGGCCACGCCGATGGCGAACGGCGCAGCGAAATCGACGACGAGCTCGCACGAGCCGTGCGGTTCGATCCCGTCGAGCAACCGTTCGACCCGAGCCGACACCCTCCCCTCGAAGCGCTCCCGCACCGAGCGCATCCGGAACGGCTCGTCGAACGGCTGTCGCTGGCGCTCGTGGTCCGGCGGGTCGCTCGTCAGCATCATCACGCCGAGCGAGGCCCGGACGAGGTTCGGCTGCGCCCAGACGGTGAAGTCGTCCGTCCTCGCGAGGATGTTCCGCCCCAGCGCAAACGAGGTCACGAGCCAGCCCCCGAATGCGGGCACCCAGGAGACCGGCTCTACCTCGCGGAGCCGGTCGAGCGCCCCGGCGCGCCCCTGCTCCTCGAGATCGGCAAACTCGAGCGCCGCGCCGGCGGGAAACCGCGCCCTCCGCTCCCGCTCCTCGGCTTCCGCGAGCTCGACCTGCTGGACGAGGTCCAGGGTCTCAGCCAACCGCGGCCTCCGCACGCCACCACGCATCGATGCCGAGGTCGTCGGCGATCGCGCCGGCCGCGTTGTACCCGCAGGCTCCGCCGATCGAGCCGCCCGGATGCGTTGAGGAGCCGCACAGATAGACGTTCTCGAAGGCCGTGCGGTACGGCGGGTACTCGTGGAAGGGCCGGAACACACCCAGCTGGTCCTGCGTCATCTCTCCGTGGTTCCAGTCGCCGTGCTTCATGCTCCGCATCCGCCGCTCGATGTCGAGCGGGCTCGCAACGTAGCTGCCGACTACGCGCTCGGCCTCGAGGCCTGACACGAGGTACTCGCGCCAGCGCCCGAGGACCGTCTCGGCATACGCGCCCTTTTCCTCCTCCCACGCCTCGGGGCCTCCCTCGTGGAGGTCGTACGGCGCGATCTGCTCGCAGAAGGACGCCGCCTTTCCCGGCGGGCAGAGGCTCGGCTCGAAGAGCGAGGGATGAACGGTGAAGAGGCCGGGCCGGCGAGGCGGAATCCCCAGGCGGCTGTCGGAGGCGTTGTCGTCGAGGACGTCGAGCGATTCGCAGAGCGAGACGGCAAAGCAGCGCTCGACGCCCTCGTCCCACTCGGCCGCCTTCCAGTGCACGGGCGCCTCGAGCGCCAGGTAGACACAGAACATCGAGAGCTCGTCGTAGCGCCAGCGACGGCAGGCGTGGGCGAAATCGTCCGTGAGCTCGCCCTCGCCGACGAGCTCGAGGAAGGTGTACTTCGGATCGAGATTCGAGACGAGGATCCCCGGCACGGGGATTCGCGTTCCGTCCGCGAGCTGCACGGCTCGTGCGAGCCCACCCTCGACCTCGATGCGCGCGGTGGGCGAGCCAAGGCGGATCTCGCCCCCGTGATCCTCGAGGCAACGGACCATCGCCTGGGCGAGCACGTTCGACCCCCCGACGCAGATCGCCCAGCCGTACGGCTCGAGCGAGCCCGCGAGCATGACGGGGTAGTTGGCCCCGAGCCCGAACACGTCACCAGTGCCGGCGAGCTGGGCGACCCAAAAGCCGAGCCACGTTTGCACCTCGGGCGACTCGAAGAGGTCGCGGGCGACGTGGTTCGGGCTCGAGAGGAAGTGGCGCAGCAAGGTAAGCCCTTCCCGCGAGTCCTCGAGCGGCGCGAGCTCCTGCGAGGGCGGCACCGGCGGCGCGAACATCGCCGGGATGACCGCCTGCTCGAGCAGCTCGCGGTAGACGTGCGCGAGCTCCCGAAACGTCTCGGCGTCCGAGCGCGAAAAGCGGGCGATGCTCGCCGCGGTGCGCTCGACGCTCCGGCTGCAGACGATCGCCCGTCCGTCGGGAAAAACGTGGGCGAACTGGTTCTCCGGCCAGACGTAGCGGGCTCCGTAGCGTTCGAGCTCGAGCTCGCGGTAGACGGGCCCCATATGGATGATCCCGTGGAAGTTTGAGTGGAAGTTGTGCCGGAAGCCCGGGGCGGCGACCTCCTCGGTCGCGCACCCTCCGCCCGGAACGTCCCGGGCTTCGAGGACGAGCACGCGCTTCCCCGCCTTCGCGAGATAACAGGCGCAGGCGAGCCCGTTGTGCCCGCCCCCGACCACGATCACGTCGTATCTATCGGCCATCAGTCGGTCTCGTCCCACAGGTGCTTGGTCTTCTCCCAGGCCTCGGCCGGCGGCTCGTCGTCAGGGGGGATGTAGTGCGCGCCTGGAAACGAGTGGGCCGGCGGTGTGTAAACACCGCGCTCGAGCAGGCGCCGTATGTTCCCGCGGTAGATCTCGTCCACCTCTGCATGGGGAAGCGGGTCCTGGTCGAGCCAGAGGTTGGCCGGGTGGATCGGCTCCTCGTACATGCGCCGGAAGACCTCGGTGCGCAGGTCTTTGAGCCAGTTCGAGTTCAGGTTCATGACGCGGAACTGGCGCAGCGCCTCGACGTCGATGACCGCCGAGACGAAGGTGTTGTAGCCGGACGCGCTGTAGGCCATGACATTGCCCATGTAGTCGACGATGTGCGAGTTCCCGCCAGCGATGTCGTACGGGTGCTCCATGCGCGGGTGGAGGTAGACGGGGCCCACGTTCGGGCAGAGCATGTAGACGGTGTTGAAGTGCGCGTGTGCGCGGTTCTGGAGCATCCACGTGCCGCCGCCGGGAAAGCCGACACCTGTCATCGGCACGGCCTCGCTCGGGCGGTAGACGACCTCGGCGCCGTTCATGGCGAGCGCCCGGACGGCTTCCGGGTACTCGCCGTCGGAGCAGCAGATCGTCCCGAGGTTGCCGATGTCGTCGGTGCGTAGCACGGGGTAGAACGCGTCGATCCCGTCGCCGAAGAGCTCGACCCAGCGGTCGTACACGTCGTGCGGGGTGCAGGAGCGCTCACGGCACCAGAGATGGTTCTTGGCCGCGCGGTGCACGACCTCCCCCTGCGGAGAGATGACGAAGAGCATGTTGAAGTAGCGGTCCTCGATCACCTCGGGCCAACGCGCCTTGCACTGGACGAGGAGATAGACGTCGTACTGGCGGGCAAGGGCAGCGAGCATCTCGGTCTCCTCGCCAGGGACGTCGATGAAGAGGTCGCGGGCGGCCGTGACGTGCGGAACGTCGAAAGCCTCGTCCGTGAAGCCGGTCAGTGCGCCCTCGGCCAGCGCGATCACCCTCACGGGCATGTTGATCCCGATCACCGACATGGCGGCATGGACACCGTCTTCGATGACCGCCAGGTTGCGCTTGATGTGGCTCCGCTCGCCGACCCCGTGAACCACGGTCGAGAGGCCGACCGCGATGTAGGGGGCGACGGGTTTTTCGTTCTCGTTCACGGTCCTCCTTAGATCATCTCTAGTGGTAGCGATGCCCGCCGTCGACGTTGATCGTCTGCCCTGTGATGAAGCCCGCCGCGGGGCTGGCGAGGTAGGCGATGCACGCGGCGATGTCCTCGGGCTCGCCTCGGCGCGGGAGCGCCTGCTCGGGAACGATCTGGTCGAAGAGGCCGGCTTCTTCTCCACCGAGGACGCCCTCGGTGGCGATCAGGCCGGGGGTCACCGCGTTGACGGTAATGCCGTGGGGCCCTGCCTCGCTCGCGAGGGCCCGCGTGAAGCCGATGATGCCGCCTTTGCTCGCGATGTAGGCCGCCAGGCCCGGATAGCCGATGAAGAAGGTCGACGAGGAGACATTGACGATGCGTCCGTAGCCGCGCTCGCGCATGGACGGATAGACGGAGTGCGTGCAGAGGAAGACGCTGTCGAGGTTGACCGCGAGGACGTGGCGCCAGTCGGCGTAGGTCAGCTCCTCGAACGGACGGTGCGGATAGATACCGACGTTGTTTACGAGCACGTCGATCCGGCCCCGGGCGGAGAGAACGGCCGCCACGACCGCTCGGACTCCCTCTTCGTCCGTGAGGTCGACCGTATGCGGATGGACGGCCAGGCCCTGGCCGCCGAGCGCGTCCGCGGCGGCCGCGAGCCTCTCGCCGTTGCGGTCGAGAAGGGCGACGCCGGCCCCGTCCGCCGCGAGGCGGGCGGCGGCGGCGTAGCCGAGACCCTGCGCGGCGCCGGTGACGAGAGCGGTCTGGCCGGCGAGTGGGCGC
>DASXRO010000137.1:0-4774 GCA_036506555.1 Gaiellaceae bacterium | reverse complement strand
AAGAGCGGGATGCGGCGGTTGATGAAGCCCTGCATGACCACCTGGCCGGACATCGTCCCGATCGATGACGACGAGAATCCCGAGGCGAGGAGCGCGATGCCGAAGAGGACCGCCGCGCCGCCGCCGAGCTCGCTCTCGAAGCTCGAATAGGCCTCCTCGATCGAGTCGATCCCCAAGCCGAAGAAGACGGCCGCGGCGATCGCGAGCATGGAGGCGTTCACGACGCCGGCAATCGACATCGCGATCACGACGTCGATGCGCTCGAAGCGCTGGATCTTGCGCTTCTCCTCCTCGTCGCGGCCTTCGATGCGGTTCTGTGTGAGCGCGGAGTGGAGGTAGACGACGTGGGGCATGACGGTCGCACCGAGGATGCCGACGGCGAGCAGCACCGACTCCGAGCCCTTGAAGCCCGGAACGACGAGGTGCTTCGCAACCTCGCCCGCGTCCGGCTGGGCGATCACGACCTCGAGCGCGAAGGCCACCACGATCACCCCCACCAGCGCAGCGATCGCCGCCTCCAGTCGTCTGAACCCGTAGCGCTGCAGGCCGAGGATCGCGAAGGCGCCGGCACCGGCGAGGAGCCCCGCCGGGAAGAGGGGCATGCCGAAGAGCAGGTGGAGTCCGAGCGCGGCGCCGAGCACTTCGGCCAGATCGGTCGCCATGGCGATCCCCTCTGCCTGGAGCCAGAGCCCGATCGAGAGCTTGCGCGGGAAATGATCGCGGCACGTCTCGGGGAGGTTCTTGCCGGTGGCGATGCCGAGCTTGGCGGAGAGCGTCTGGACGAGCATCGCCATCAGGTTGGCGCTGAGCACGACCCAGAGCAGGAGGTAGCCGTACTTGGCCCCGCCGGCCACATTCGTGGCGAAGTTGCCCGGGTCGATGTAGGCGACCGCGGCGATGAAAGCCGGGCCGAGGAAAGGCCAGAGGCCCCGGAGGCCGCGCCGCTCGCCCCGCAGCGTCGCCTCGGCCGCCCGGAGAGTCGCTGCTTCGCCCGGCAGTACATCGCCGACCTCTGGCTCGCGGGGCGGAGACGGTTCTGGTGGCTCGCTTACGACGCGTTCCATGTGTCTGATTCTAAATTTCGTTTTCGACGCGTGAAAAGATTCGCCGGGATTCATACCAGACGCCGCCCACCAACCCCTCGTTCGGGTGATACCCGGCGCTCCGCCTGCACCGATAGTCGGAAGAGGCGGAAGGCCCTCCGCCCAAACGATCTGCGGCAATGAGTACCCCGTTGAGAGAACGTCCCGACGCTCCCCTAGGAACCCTCATCTTCCGGGCTGGGCTGCTGCCCGCGGAAACGATCGAGAACGCCCTCGAGGAAGGCGTCAAGACGGGGCGCCGCCTGGGCGAGATCCTCATCGAGCGCGGCCTGCTCAAGGAGGAAGACCTGACGCGGCTTCTCGCAGGCCAGAAGGGGCTTCCCTTCGTCAGCCTGCGCGAGGAAGCCGTCGAGCCCGAGGCCACCCGCTTGCTCGCCGAGGAGCAGGCGCGGCTGTATACGGCCCTTCCGATCCGCTTCGAGAACGGAATGCCCGTCGTGGCAGTCGCCGACCCGACCAACGACGTTCTCAACCGCAATATCCGCGAGGCGATCGGCCAGGAGGCCCGTTTCGTCGTCGCCGCGCGCAGCGAGTTGAACCAGGTGATCGGAGAAGTCTTCAGCGGCGCCTTCGCGGTGAGCGAGACGGCTGCAGCCCCCGAGCCCGCGGCCGCGCCCGAGCCGGAGCCGGCGCCTCTCAGAGTGGACACGAGCGTGCCGGTTCCAGAGGTGGCGCTGCCGGAGGCCGAGGCCGAGCCGCAGCCTGCCGCCGAGACCGAGCGCGAGGCCGAGCCGCAGCCTGCCGCCGAGACCGAGCCCGAGGCCGAGCCGCAGCCTGCCGCCGAGGCCGAGGCCGAGTTCGACGCCTCTGTCTATGAATTCGACAACCCGGCCCCGGAGCCCGCTGTCGAGCCCCAGCCGGAGCCGGAGCCCGCGCCCGCGCCTGAGCCCGAGCCGGTCTACGAATCACCGGCCGCCGGGCCGCCGCCGGCCGCCGCCGTGGAGCCGCCCGAGGAGCCCGAGCCGCTCGTCGCGCCGCTCGCAACCGAGCCGGTCGCGTCCCAGAGCATCCAGCACTCGAACGGCCAGGTTCCCGAAGATTTCGAGGACGACTCTCCCCCTCCAGCCCCCGCCGCGGGAGCGGCCTACCGCGTCTCGATCCGGCTGACCTCCGGCGAGCGCATGACCGTCGCCGAGTGTGAGGACGTCGGAGAGGCGAAGGGCTATGCGAAGGCGCTGACGAGGCAGCTCGGCGCCACCGAGAGCGACGACTGGCCGTTCGTCAACGGCCGCTTCCTGAAGCCCGACACGATCGTCTCGGTCGACGTCGAAGAGCTCTAAGAGCCCCTCTCAGAATGAGGACCTGAGCCCCATCCTGAAACGGGCTCTAGCCGCGATCCGGCAGGAGCGGGGAGCGCAAGCCGGCGGAGAGCCCGCGCCGTGTCGCGAAGGCCTCCAACACGAGCACGGTGTCGGCGACCGGAATGTCCTCCAGGTGAGCCTCGCGCGTCTCGAACGACTCGAGAACGCGGGCGACAGCGCCTCCGTACGCCTCCCGGTCGTGCGCGGCCAGCGCGGCCAGCGCGTCCGCCACCGGCGCCGGAAACTCGTCTTCGGGCCGGCCCTGGAGCAGCGAGGCGGCTTGGGCAGCGTCGGCGTCCGCTCCGAGCGTCAAAGAGGCGAGCGCGGCGGCGTAGGCGCCGATCGGCGAGCCGGACTCGGCCGGTCCCTGCTCGAGCGCCCAGCGAGCATCGTCCGCCGCCCCTTCCCAATCGCCCGCGAGGATGCACGACTTCACGGCGCCGATGAGACGCCCCCAGCTCCCTGCGGGGGCGCCGTCGTAGCTCTGCCGGTAGCGCTCGGCGGCGCGCGCGAGCCAGCCGGCGGCCTCGCCGCGACGGCCCTGCATGAGGCGGGCAAGGCCGGCGGCGCCGGCGGCCATCGCAACCCGGACTAGCTGCTTCTGACGCCCGTCCGGATCATCGGGAAGCCGGTCGAGGCCGTCGCGGTAACGTTCCTCCTCGCGCTCGGCGTGCTCGTCCCAGTCCACGGTGGGAGCCTAGCGCCCATGTCTCTAACCCCTCCATCGGGGGAGGATTGTCAACAGCTCCTCGACGACAATTGTCAGTGCCGTTGACGCTCCAGGGGAGCCCGCCGCCGCAGACGGGCTCCCTTCCTTTAACGGCCGCGGCGTTTCAGGACCCCTTGCGAAGTGGGTGTGAAAGTGGTGAGAATGCGCGGCGTTTCGGGAACCCACCCGTTCGAGGGTTCACGCCTAAAGGCAAATGACCGTAAACAGGAGAACAAGAAAAGAGGTGGCGGGACGAGCCCGCCACCCCCAGATCAATGAGTCTAATCCACTACCACCAAGGACCGCCGGCCACAAAAGCCGCAGCAGTCCCAAGCGCAGCGCAGAGCACAGCCAGCTTGAGCATGGAGCCGTCCTTTCGGGAACGAGTTGACAGCTCCTGGGCCCAGGATTGACAGCTTGACGTTATAACAGGTTTCGGATGCCAAGACAAAAGTCAACCCATGTGGACAGCCCCATCGCCGTCGGCGAGCGCCTCAAGGCTGCGCGCGAGCGGATGGGCCTGAGCCAACGCCAACTGTCGTTCACGGGCTGCTCGCCCGCCTACATCTCGCGCATCGAGTCGGGCGACCGGATCCCCTCGCTCCAGCTCCTGCGGGAACTCGGACGCAGGCTGGGAGTCAGCGAGGACTACCTTGCGACCGGAGCGGAATCGGCAGGAGACCGCGGGGTCGCGCTGCTCGAGGGCGAAGTGGCGCTGCGTCTCGGCGCGCTCGACGACGCCGAGCGGCTGTACGCGGAACTTCGCGACAGCGCAGGCGACGACACCTCGCGCGCCGGCGCAACAGCCGGGCTGGGCCATGTCGCGCTTCGCCGCGGCGACCCACGGACGGCGATCCGCAGGTTCGAGGAAGCGCTGACGCTCTTCGGCGACGACGAATCCCATCATCCGGACCTCGCCGACAGCCTCGGCCGCTCGTACGCGATGGTCGGGGAGCTCGAGTCTGCTATCGCGGTGTTCGAACGTTGCTGGAGCGAAGCAGAGCGGCGGCAGGACTCACTGCTCGCCCTGCAGTTCTCGGTCCTTCTCGCACATGCGCTGATCGACGCCGGCAACCTCGGCCGGGCGGAGGAGCTGCTGGGAAGCGCCCTCGCAGTCGGCAAAGGCTCTGAGAGCCCGAGCGTGCGCGCGCAGCTTTACTGGTCGCAGTCGCGCCTCCACGACGAGCGGAACGACCCCGAGACCGCGGCGCGGTATGCGCGGCGCGCGCTCGAGCTCCTGCTGCTCACCGAGGACACGTATCGAACGGCCAGGGCGTATCAACTCCTTGCCTACATCGAGCTGAACCGCGGTAACGCAGACCGCGCGCTCGAGCTCCTCGAGCAGGGGTGGCCGTTGCTCGAAGGCAGCGGGAACAAGCTCGAGCGTGCCCAGTACCGCCTCGAGGAGGCCCGCGCACTCGCGATGCTCGGTCGCCGAGAGGAGGCAGGAGCCCTCGCGATGCAGATCTCCGGTCTCGTCGCAGAGGCCAGCCCCGAGGACGCCGCGCGCAGCTACACGGTGCTCGGGGGTGTCTTCGAGGAGCTCGAGGAGCCCGCGCGCGCCCGGGAAGTCTACGAGCTGGCCGCCGAGCTGCTGAAGCGCAACAACCCGAACCGTTACCTCATCGAGGTCTACGGGAAGCTCGCCGAGCTGGCCGAGG
>DASXRO010000136.1:0-3320 GCA_036506555.1 Gaiellaceae bacterium | reverse complement strand
ACTGCGCCGGGCGCTTGGCGACCCCTCACTCAAGCTTGCGTATTGGCTCCCCGACCGGCGGCGCTGGATCGACGTCTCCGGGTGGGAGATCGACATCGAGGCCGAGGCCCAGGGTCGCGGGACGGCCCTCGTCGAGCACGAGGGACAGATCGTTGCAGCGCTCATCCACGACCCGACGCTTCGCGAGCAGTACGACCTCGTCCACGCGGTGAGCGCGGCGGCGCGGCTTACGCTCGCGCGGGACCGCACCGTCCAGGCCCTGCGTCAGAGCGAAAGCCGCTACCGCGCATTGCTCGACGCCATGCCCGATCTCATGCTCCGCATGAGCCGCGACGGCACCTACCTCGACTGGAAGGGCAATCCCGAGGATCTCATCGTGCCGCCCGAAGAGCTCATCGGCGCCAACGCCCGCGACGTGCTTCCGCGCCCGGTGGCCGACCAGCTGATCACCGGGATCGGTGGGGCCATCGACACCGGGCGCACGGTGAGCGGTACCTACAAGTTGGTCATCGAAGGGGTCGAGCGGTCGTTCGAGGCTCGCATCGTCAGCGACGGAGACGAGGCCGTGCTCATCGTCCGCGACTTCACCGAGCGCGAGGTTTTGCATGACCAGCTCGAGCGCGAGCGAGACTTCATCAGGACGGTCGTCGACGCCGCCCCGAGCTTCTTCTGCCTCGTCGACCCGGACGGATGCATCGTGCGCTACAACCGTACGCTCGAGCTGACCTCGGGGCGCCCGGACACCGAGTCGGTGCGCGGTAACAAGCTCTGGGACGTCTTCATCGCGCCCGAGGACTGCGGCACAGTACAGCGCGAGTTCCGGGAGCTGGTGGCGGGCGACACCCCGCGGGAGTACGAGAGCCACTGGGTCACGGCTGACGGCGAGCGTCTGCTCGTCGCCTGGACTATGACGCCGCTCACCGACGAGGAAGGGCGGCAACGTTTCCTCGTCTCGGGCATCGACATCACCCATCGCAAGCGCCACGAAGAGGAGCTGCGGCAGTCGCGCACCCGCATCGTCGAGGCGGCCGATTCGGCGCGACGCAAGCTCGAGCGAAACCTGCACGATGGGGCGCAGCAACGGCTCGTCTCGCTCTCGCTCGCGCTGCGCCTGGCGCAGGCGCGGCTGCGGGAGGATCCCGCCGAGGCCGAGCGGATCATGAGCGGGGCCTCCGAGGAGCTCGCGCACGCGCTCGAGGAGCTCCGCGAGCTAGCGCGCGGTATCCACCCCGCCGTGCTGTCCGAGCGCGGGCTGAACGCGGCTCTCGAGACCATCGCGGGGCGGATGCACTTCCAAGTGGGAATCAGCGCTCCCCCGGAGCGACTGCCCGCCTCCGTCGAGGCTGCTGCCTACTACGTGATCTCGGAGGCTCTTGCCAACGTCACGAAGTACGCCGAGGCCTCCGCCGTCGAGATCAGCGTCTCGCGCATGAACGGGCGCGCGGTCGTCGAAGTGGCCGACGACGGCATCGGCGGCGCCGATCCGACTCTGGGCTCAGGTCTCCGCGGCCTCGCCGACCGGGTCGAGGCTCTGGACGGCTTCCTCGAGGTCGAGAGCAAGCCTGGGGCCGGCACGCGCATCCGCGCCGAGATTCCGTGCGGGTAGTCCTCGCCGAGGACTCCGTCCTGCTGCGCGAGGGCGTCGCGCGCATCCTGCAGGACGCCGGCTTCGACGTCGTCGGGCAGGCCGGGACGGCCGACGACCTCATGCTGAAGGTGCGGAGCTACAGCCCGGACGTGGCCGTCGTCGACATTCGCATGCCGCCGACGCACACGGACGAGGGCCTGCGCGCCGCGCAGGAGATCCGGGAGAAGCATCCCGGCGTGGGCGTGCTCGTCCTCTCGCAGTACGTCGAGCCGGCCTACGCCATGGAGCTGCTCGCCGAGAGCGCCGAGGGCGTGGGTTACCTGCTGAAGGACCGGATCTCGGACGTGCGCGACTTCGCCGACGCTGTGCGGCGCGTCGCCGACGGGGGCTCGGCGCTCGATCCCGCAATCGTCTCCCAGCTCGTCGGCAGGCGTCGCGGCGACGATCCGCTCGACCAGCTGACGCCTCGCGAGCGCGAAGTCCTCGGCCTGATGGCCGAGGGGCGCTCGAACCAGGGCATCGCGGAGCGGCTCGTCGTCACCGAGCGGGCCGTGGAGAAGCATGTGACGAGCATCTTCGGGAAGCTGCGGCTGCCGGCCGCTGCCGAGGACCACCGCCGGGTGCTGGCGGTTCTCGCGTACCTGCGCGGTTAGCCCGGTGCGGCTAGCCCCACCGAAAGACGCCTGTTGGCGCGATTAACGGAGGCGCCCGGGCATGGGAGGCTGCGCGGCATGAAGAAGCGACTCCTCCTCGGTGCCCTCGCCTTCGGGATCCTCGCCTTCGCCGTGGCCGGCTGGACGGTCTACGGCGTTCGCTGGGCGTTCGCTCCACGCACCGCGTAGAGCGCGGTCCGGCGGCTCAGGTCCTCATGTCGAGACGGGCTCTTACAGCTCTGCGCCGCGTAGTACGGTGTGATTCACCGTGGACGGCTACGACTACGACCTGATCGTCATCGGCTCGGGCCCCGCCGGCCAGAAGGCCGCCATCCAGGCAGCCAAGCTCGGCCGGCGCGCGGCGATCGTCGAGCGGCGGCAGCTGGGCGGCGTCTCCGTCAACCTCGGGACGATTCCCTCCAAGACGCTCCGCGAGGCGGTCATCTACCTCACTGGGCTGAGCCAGCGGGCCGTCTACGGGGAGAGCTACAGGGTCAAAGAGGACATCACCGTCGAGGATCTGGCGCTTCGGACCCGCCAAGTGGTCGAACGCGAGATCGACATCGTCCGCAACCAGCTGGCTCGCAACCACGTGCATACGGTGGCCGGCGTCGCGCGCTTCCTCGATCCGCACACGATCGCCGCCAGCGGCGCCGAGGAGCGGCGGCTGAGCGGCGAGAAGATCGTCATCGCCGTCGGAACCCGTCCACACCGTCCCAGCGCCGTCGAGTTCGACAACAAGACGATCCTCGATTCGGACGGCCTGCTTCTCCTCGACCGCATCCCGGCGTCGGTCGTCGTCGTCGGCGCCGGCATCATCGGCATCGAGTACGCGTCGATGTTCGCCGCGCTCGGGACGAAGGTCACCGTCGTCGAGAAGCGGCAGCGGCTGCTCGACTTCGTCGACGCGCAGATCGCCGAGGGGCTGCAGTACCACCTGCGAGACCTCGGCGTCGTCTTCCGCTTCGGCGAGGTCGTGACCGCCGTCGAGCGGCACGAGGGCGCGGCGATGGCCCTCCTCGAGAGCGGCAAGCGCATCCCGTCCGAGGTCGTCCTCTATGCCGCAGGGCGTCAAGGCG
>DASXRO010000135.1:0-9175 GCA_036506555.1 Gaiellaceae bacterium | reverse complement strand
GACCGAGGGGATGTACTCGCGCGGGATCTTGCCGCCGACGATCTTGTCGATGAACTCATAGCCCTCGCCCGGCCCTGCCGGCTCCATGTTGATGACGGCGTGGCCGTACTGGCCGCGCCCGCCTGTCTGGCGGACGAAGCGGCCCTGGACCTTCTCGACCCGCTTGCCGATCGTCTCGCGGTAGGCGACCTGCGGACGGCCGACGTTCGCGTTGACGTTGAACTCGCGCATCAGCCGGTCGACGATGATCTCGAGGTGCAGCTCGCCCATGCCGGCGATGATCGTCTGGCCGGTTTCCTCGTCGCTCCGAACGCGAAACGTCGGATCCTCGTCGGCGAGGCGCGCGAGCGCCGTCGTGAGCTTGTCCTGGTCGGCCTTCGTCTTGGGCTCGATGGCGACCGAGATGACCGGGTCGGGGAAGTTCATGGACTCGAGCCGGATCGGCGCCGTCTCCGTGGCGAGCGTGTCGCCCGTCGTCGTCGCCTTGAGCCCGACGGCGGCAACGATCTCGCCGGCGCCGATCTCGTCGCGCTCCTCCCGGTGGTTCGCATGCATCTGGAGCAGGCGCCCGATGCGCTCCGTCTTGCCGGTGGTGACGTTGAGGACGCGTTCCCCGGCCTTGACCTTGCCGGAGTAGACGCGGAAATACGTGAGCTTGCCGACGTACGGGTCGCTCATGACCTTGAAGGCGAGCGCCGAGAAGGGCTCGTCCTGCGAAGGCCGGCGGGAGAGCTCGTGCTCGGTGCGCGGGTCGACGCCGTGCACCGGCGGCACGTCGAGCGGGCTCGGCAGATATTCGACGACCCCGTCGAGCAGCGGCTGCACGCCCTTGTTCTTGAAGGCGGAGCCGAGGAGGACCGGCGTGACGGCAATCGCCAGCGTCGCCTTGCGCAGCGCACGGCGGATCATCTCCGGCGTCACCGACGCCTCGTCGAGGAGATACGTCTCGAGGAGCTCCTCGTCGTGCTCCGCGACGGCGTCGATCAGCTGGTGGTGGTATTCCTCCGCCTGCTCGCGGAGCTCCGTGGGGATCTCGATCGTCTCGACCTGGATGCCGAGCGGGTCGTTCCAGACGAGCCCCTGCATGTCGACGATGTCGACAACGCCGCGGAAGTGCTCCTCCTGCCCGATCGGCAACTGGATCGGCACCGGATGCGCGCCGAGGCGGTCGACCATCGACTGGACGGCGGCGAAGAAGTCCGCGCCGACGCGGTCCATCTTGTTGATGAAGGCGATGCGCGGGACGCGATAGTGGTCGGCCTGGCGCCAGACGGTCTCGGACTGCGGCTCGACGCCTGCGACCGAGTCGAACACGGCGATGGCGCCGTCGAGGACGCGCAGGCTCCGCTCCACCTCGACGGTAAAGTCCACGTGCCCGGGCGTATCGATGATGTTGATACGAAAATCGCGCCAGAAGGCCGTCGTGGCCGCAGAGGTGATCGTGATGCCGCGCTCCTGCTCCTGCGCCATCCAGTCCATGACCGCTGCGCCCTCGTGCACCTCGCCCATCTTGTGGGTACGACCCGAGTAGTAGAGGATGCGCTCGGTCGTCGTGGTCTTGCCGGCGTCGATGTGCGCCATGATCCCGATGTTGCGCACACGGTCGAGGGCGACGTTGCGTCCTGTTTCTGTCGTCGCCACCGTTACCACCTGTAGTGGGCGAAAGCCTTGTTGGCCTGCGCCATCCGGTAGAGGTCGTCCTTGCGCTTGAAGGCGCCGCCCTGCTGGTTCAGCGCGTCGAGGATCTCGTTGGCGAGCTTCTCCTCCATGTGCTTCTCGCGCCGCTCGCGGGCGTAGGAGACGAGCCAGCGCACAGCGAGCGTGCGCGCGCGCCGCTGCGGGACCTCGACGGGCACCTGGTAGTTCGCGCCGCCGACGCGCCGGGAGCGCACCTCGAGCACCGGGGTGACGCTCTTCACCGCCTGCTCGAGGATCTCGACCGGCGGCTTGCCGGTCTTCTCCCCGACCATGTCGAGCGCGCGGTAGACGATCTGCTCCGCGGTCGCCTTCTTCCCGCGAGACATGACCTTGTTGATCACCTGTGTGACGAGCTTCGAGCTGTAGATCGAATCCGGCTCGAGCTCGCGCACCTGAATCTCTGCGCGCCTGGGCATGGGTCAGCTACCTCTTTTCGCGCCGTACTTGGAGCGTCCCTGCCTGCGATCCGAGACCCCGGCCGAGTCGAGCGCGGCGCGAATCACCTTGTAGCGGAAGCCCGGCATGTCCTTGACGCGGCCGCCGCGGATGAGCACGACCGAGTGCTCCTGGAGGTTGTGTCCCTCGCCGGGGATGTAGGCACCGACTTCCATCCCATTCGTGAGCCGGACGCGTGCGACCTTGCGCAGCGCCGAGTTCGGCTTTTTCGGGGTCGCCGTGTACACGCGTGTGCAGACCCCCCGCTTCTGCGGGGCGCCACGGAGGGCGGGAGTCTTGGTCTTCGCTTGTGGAGCCCGGCGACCCTTCCGCACGAGCTGATTCACCGTCGGCAACGCGTGCTTCCTTCTCTAATAGGGGATTAGACGCAACAAAAGGCCGGCGTGGGCAGAGCCCATGCCGAACCCGGAGGGCATCGTAGCAGTAACCACGCCGCCCCCGCAGGAGTTTGTCAAAAGGATTTTGGGGATTATTGTCAGTGGTACGCAGGGCCGGTTCCGGACTGCGACCGGGACAAAAACTCACTTGCCTCTCAGTGACAGCGCCACGTGGATCGCCGTCGGCCTCGCCGTAGGTGCAGCCGTCGTCGCCCTCGCGGTCTCGCTCGTCGTGCTGCTCGCGCTGCGCCGCCGGCCCTCCCTCGCGCCGCCTCTTCCGGAGCGCACGGAGGCGCAGGACCTCGCGCGAGCTCTCTCGGAGGCGCGCGACGAGGTGCGCCGAGCGCGCGAGCTGGGCGAGATCGGGTCGAGCATCGACCTCGACGGGGTGCTCAGTCGGACGCTCGAGGCTGCCGCGCGGCTCCCCGGCATCGACGCGGCCATGATCGTCCTCCCCGAAGGGGACGGGACTGACGAAGACGAACCGCTCGTCGCGACAGCGGGCATGTCGGCCGAGGAAGCCGCCCGCCAGCCCGTCGGGGGCCCTCCGAGCGGCCAGGCGGCTCGCGCCGTCCGCATCGCCTACAGCTACACGCGCGAGGAGGCGGAGCACGGCGACGACCTCATCCGCGGCGGCGTCTCGGTGCCGCTCCCCGACGAGGAGGGCGAATCGATCGGGACGCTCGCCGTCTTCTGGCGCGGGCACGAGAAGGACGTTGCCGACGGCGAACTGGCGCTCCTCGAGGAGCTCGCTGCAAAGGCCGGGCCCGCGATCGAGAACGCGCGCCGCTTCCGCGAGGCGCGACAGCTCGCCGACCTGGACGCCCTCACGAGCCTGCACAACCGCCGCTACTTCCACGAGACGCTCGCGCGCGAATGTGCCCGAGCCCACCGCTACGACCGCCGGCTTGCCCTCGTTGTCTTCGACATCGACGACTTCAAGGCGATCAACGACCGCATCGGGCATCTCGCCGGCGATGCGGTCCTCGCGGCCGTCGCGGAACGCATCCAGTCAGTGGTCCGGAGCGCCGATGTCGCCTGCCGCGTCGGCGGCGACGAGTTCGCGGTCATCCTCCCGGAGTCGACCCTCGGTGACGCGGAGCAGCTCTACCGTCGCGTGCAGTTCGCTGTCGGCTCGCGGCCCCTCGGGCCCTTCGAGCGCATCCACCTGTCGGCCGGGATCGGGGAGTTGCGCTCGGAGGACGACGCAAAATCGTTCTTCGAGCGCGCCGACGAGGCTCTCTATCGCGCGAAAGAGACCGGCAAGGGCCGTTTCAGCGTTGCAAACGGCGTCGGATAGTTAAAGACAGGTTTTGCAGGAATTTCAATTGTTAGGGACCAAGGGAATTCGTCCCCATCTGGCTGTGGAACCTGTGGATAACTCGAATTCACGCTCGGAGCCCGACCAGTGTCGAGGACCGGCTCTGCGGGTGGCATCCCTCGAACGAGGGATGCCACCGGAAAAGACCGCAAATAGCGGGCTCTAGCCCTCTTCGTCGAGGGGCGAGTCGACCTCGGGGATCTCCTCCGCCTCCATCGACTCGTGCGGCGCGCCGTCGCCGTCGGTCTCGGGCTCACCGCCGAAGGTCATGTCGAGCAGGCCGAGATCCGGCTCGCCGTCGGAGCCGATCTCCTCGAGCGCCGCTAGGAGCTGCTCCTCGGTCGGCGGCCGCCTGTAAGCCTCGGCGGGGACCTTCTCGCTGGGGGCGATCTCGATCGTCCGGTACTTCTTGAGGCCGGTCGCGGCCGGGATCAGCTTCCCGATGATGACGTTCTCCTTGAGACCGAGCAGCCGATCGACCTTGCCCTCGATGGACGCGTCCGTCAGCACCTTCGTCGTCTCCTGGAAGGAGGCCGCGGACAGGAAGGACTCCGTCGCGAGCGATGCCTTCGTGATGCCCAGGATGAGCGGCTCGTAGGTCGCCTGCTCCTTCTTCGCCTTCTTCACGCGCGCGTTCTCGCGCTCGACGACCACGCGGTCGACGAGCTGGCCGGGAAGCAGGTCGGTGTCGCCGGCGTTGTCGACGCGCACCTTCTTGAGCATCTGGCGAACGATCAGCTCGATGTGCTTGTCGTGGATGTCGACACCCTGCGACTTGTAGACGTTCTGCACCTCGCCGACGAGGTAGACCTCGGTCGGCGTCGAGCCCTTGCCCGCCTTCGAGTGGAGGGCGAGCACCTCGGCCGGTGACAGCGAGCCCTCATGGAGGGGGTCGCCCGGCTCGACGACCTCGCCGTCGGCGACGAGCAGACGCGTGCGGCGGGGCAGCTGGTACTCCTTCGGAGCCAGCGGCTCGCCGTCCTCGTCGGTTCCGGAAGCGTGGATCGTCACCTTCGGCCCGCGATCGGTGTCCTCGACCTCGACGCGTCCGCCGACCTCGGCCAGCTTGGCCGCGCCCTTCGGGTTGCGCGCCTCGAAGATCTCGACGACGCGCGGGAGACCGTGGGTGATGTCCGCGCCGGCGACGCCTCCCGTGTGGAAGGTCCGCATCGTCAGCTGGGTGCCGGGCTCGCCGATCGACTGGGCGGCGATGATGCCGACCGCGTCGCCGATCTCGCACATCTCGCCCGTGGCGAGGAACGTGCCGTAGCACACCCGGCAGACCCCGAACTCGCTGCGGCACTTGAGCACCGTCCGCACCGGGATCTGGAACTCGTCCGCGGCCTCGCCGAGCTCATCCTGCACCTCCTTGAGGCGGGGCATGGTGACCTCGGCGCCCTTCTCGAGCAGCACCGTTTTTCCGGGCTTGCCCGAGGCGAGCGGCTTGTGGACGTCGACGGCGAGAATGCGCCCGGCGAGCGAGCGGTTCAGCCCCTCGGGGGTGACGAGCGGGAGCTCGATCGCATCCTCGGTCTTGCAGTCCTCATCGCGGATGATGACGTCCTGCGAGACGTCGACCAGGCGTCGCGTCAAGTAGCCCGAGTCGGCCGTGCGGAGCGCGGTGTCGGCGAGGCCCTTGCGGGCGCCGTGGGTCGAGATGAAGTACTCGAGCACCGACAGGCCTTCCATGAAGTTGGCCTTGATCGGGCGCTCGATGATGTCGCCCTTCGGATTCGCCATCAGGCCGCGCATGCCGGCGAGCTGGCGGATCTGCTTGAAGGATCCGCGCGCTCCCGAGTTGGCCATCATGTAGATCGGATTCGTCTTGTAGAGCGAATCGACCATCGCCTCGCCGACCTTGTCGGTCGCCTCGGTCCAGATCTCCTCGATGCGCTCCTTGCGCTCACCTTCGGTGATGAGGCCGCGCTGGTACTGCTGCTCGATCCTCTGGACCCGCTGCTCGTACTCCTGGAGGATCTCCTCCTTGTTCTCCGGGATGATGATGTCGTTTTTCGAGATCGTGATCCCGGCCTGGGTCGCGTAGTGGAAGCCCAGATCCTTGATCGTGTCGAGGACGGTGGAGATCGTTGTCGCCCCGTACGTGTCGACGAGACCGGTGACGAAGTCGTTCATCTCCTTCTTGCCGAGCGTCTCGTTGATGTAGGCGATGTTCTCGCGATCGAGCTCGTCGCCGAGAGCACGCTCGAGCGCCCGCGCAACCTCTTCGTTGAAGATGACGCGCCCGGCCGTCGTGAAGACCAGCTCGCCGTTCTTGCGGTACTCGATCGGAGAGTGCAGCCCGACCTGCTTCGAGTCGAGCGCGAGGATGACGTCGTCCTCGGAGGCGAACCGCTTGGGCCGCGGGTCGAGCTCCTCGGCCGTCGTGGTCGCGAGGTCGACGCCGCAGTAGGTCAGGTAGTACCCGCCGATGACCATGTCCTGGGTCGGCGTGGCCAACGGCTTGCCGTGCGCCGGCGAGAGCACGTTGTTCGCCGACAGCATGAGCACGCGCGCCTCGGCCTGCGCCTCCGCCGAAAGCGGCAGGTGCACAGCCATCTGGTCGCCGTCGAAGTCGGCGTTGAAGGCGTGGCAGACGAGCGGGTGGATCTGGATCGCCTTGCCCTCGACGAGCACGGGCTCGAACGCCTGGATGCCCAGGCGATGGAGCGTCGGCGCGCGGTTGAGCAGCACCGGGTGCTCGGCGATGACCTCCTCGAGGACGTCCCAGACCTCTGACGTCATCGAGTCGACGTACTTCTTCGCCGCCTTGATGTTCTGGACCGACTTCCGCTCGACGAGCCGGCTCATGATGAACGGCTTGAAGAGCTCGAGCGCCATCAGCTTCGGCAGGCCGCACTGGTGCAGCTTCAGCTGCGGGCCCGAGACGATCACGGAGCGGCCCGAGTAGTCGACGCGCTTCCCGAGCAGGTTCTGGCGGAAGCGTCCCTGCTTGCCCTTGAGCATGTCGGAGAGCGACTTGAGCGCGCGGTTGCCCGGGCCGGTCACGGCGCGGCCGCGGCGCCCGTTGTCGAACAAGGCGTCGACGGCCTCCTGGAGCATGCGCTTCTCGTTGTTGACGATGATCTCGGGGGCGCCGAGGTCGAGCAGCCGCTTCAGCCGGTTGTTCCGGTTGATGACGCGGCGGTAGAGATCGTTGAGATCGCTCGTCGCGAAGCGGCCACCGTCGAGCTGCACCATCGGGCGCAGCTCAGGCGGGATCACCGGCACGGCCTCGAGGACCATCCACTCGGGACGGTTCTCCGAGGTGATGAAGGCGTTGACGACCTTGAGGCGCTTGATCGCGCGGCTCTGCTTCTGCCCCTTCGAGGTGCGGATGGTCTCGCGCAGAGACTTCGCCTCGGCGACGAGGTCGAGATCGCGGAGCAGGTCGCGGATCGCCTCCGCGCCCATGCCGCCCTTGAAGTAGACGCCGAAGCCATACGCGGAGCCGAAGCGGTCCTTCAGCTCGCGGAAGAGCATCTCGTCGTTGACGATCATCTTCGGCTCGAGGTCGCGGAAGAGCTGCCAGGTCTGCTCGAGCCGGTTGACAGCGTCGACGGACGCCTCGCGGGCGTCCTCGCGCCGCGACTCGATGTCGAGGTACATCTCGCGCACCTTGAGCGACCACTGGACGATCGCGTCCAGGTCTTCCTTCTGCATGCGCCCTTCGGTCTTCAGGCACAGGTCATTCGCGAGCTCGCGGATCGCCTCCGCTGACTCGTTCGGCGGGATCGTCTCGAGCAGCTCGCGCAAGAGACCCTTGCCCAGCGGCCGGGCTTTCTCGAGGTTCTTGCGGTCCACGCTCTCCACGAGCGCGGCATCGTCGCCCTCGAGCTCGCCGCCGTCGAGCAGCGCGTCGCGGATCTTGTTGATGTGCTTCGTGACCGCGCCCTTCTTCGAGCCGGTCGCCTTGTCGGCTTCCTTGAAGAGCGGCGCCATCGCCTCGTTGATCTGCGTCGCCGCGTTCGCCACCTGGTCGAGCTCGCGGCTCGACAGCTGGCGATCCTCGCGGATGGCCGAATGGCGGACGAGCTCGCGGATCTTCTTCGAGTCCTCGGTGGTGATCTTCTGCGCCACCTGGGCGAGCATGCCGCCGACCAGCTGCCGCGCCTCCTCGAGCGGCGGCAGGCCCTGCTCCTCGGCCCAGGCCGAGAGGCCGCGAGCCCAGAACTCGTCGTCCTCGTCGAAGTTGCGCTCCTTGCCCTTGGTGAAGTAGTCGCGCCGGCGCGTGAGCCGGTCCTCGAGTGCGGCGAGCTGCTCGTCCCTGTCGACGAAGATACGCTCGGACTCACCGCGCACCTTGTCCTCGAGGTCGGCGAGATCGGCTGCGCGCTTCTCGTTGTCGACCGAGGTGACGATCGAGGCCGCGAAGTAGAGGACCTTCTCGAGCTCCTTGGGAGCGATGTCGAGCAGGTAGCCGATCCGGCTCGGAACGCCCTTGAAGAACCAGATGTGGGAGACGGGCGCGGCCAGGTCGATGTGGCCCATGCGCTCGCGGCGCACCTTCTGGCGCGTCACCTCGACGCCGCAGCGCTCGCAGATGATGCCCTTGTAACGGACGCGCTTGTACTTGCCGCAGTAGCACTCCCAGTCCTTCGTCGGACCGAAGATGCGCTCGCAGAAGAGCCCGTCCTTCTCAGGCTTGAGCGTGCGGTAGTTGATGGTCTCCGGCTTCGTGATCTCGCCGGACGACCAGTCGCGAATCTGCTTGCTCGACGCGAGGCCGATGCGGATCGCGTCGAAGTTGTTGATGTCGATCAAGTGGCTCCCTCTATTCCTCTAGTTCCAAATCCGCCAAATCGGGCGCTTCCTCGAACGGGCCGGCCGCGTCTGCGGCCTCCTCGGCCGGCGACTCGCCGACCACTCCCGCTTCCATCTCGTCGAGGTCGCCGAGCTGCTCATCAGCCGGCAGGCTCAGCTCGCCGGTCTCGTCGACGCGCTCCTGGCCCTCCTCGGCCTCCTCCGCCGTCGGCTGCCGCGCCGCCGCGCGGAGCGAGCCGGGCGAGAGATCGATGCCGAGCTCCTCGGCGGCGCGAAGGAGCTCGTCGTCCTCCTCGCGCACCTCGACCTCGCCGCCTTCCTCGGAGAGGACGTTGACGTCGAGCGCCAGCGACTGCATCTCCTTGAGGAGCACCTTGAAGGACTCGGGGATCGACGGCTCGGCGATGTTCTCGCCCTTCACGATCGCCTCGTAGGCCTTCACGCGTCCGACCGTGTCGTCGGACTTGATGGTGAGCATCTCCTGGAGCGTGTACGCGGCTCCGTAAGCCTCGAGCGCCCACACCTCCATCTCGCCGAAGCGCTGGCCGCCGAACTGCGCCTT